>CAKQFW010000005.1 GCA_934230965.1 uncultured Prevotella sp. | reverse complement strand
GCTGTAAGGAAGAGGGACACGGCCTCTTCACTTACTACCTTATTAAGGAAATCCGTGACAACTACGGACAGATTTCGCTCGGCGAATTGTCTGACCATATCAAGAACAACGTGAGCCGCAGGGCCATGACAATGAAGCTCCAGAAGCCTCAGACTCCTACCACCAACGTGACAGAGAATCTGACTGACAGCTGGAAGCAGCTGAAATTCTAAGCTCTGCACCAAGTCTGAATCGAGTGAGGGTGTGTCAAAACTCCAAATATAATTAAATTTGGAGTTTTGACACACCCTCACTTTCGTTTTCCGACCTATCTCTTTGGGGGCTGAACACCCTTGCTCTTGACTATGTAATTCCCGCTATTAGGGCTTACTCGGGACTTGCACCCGTTAGATAATGCTCATGCCGAGCGTACAATAAAAAAGCCACCGCATACCCTGCGGTGGCTTTAGATGTATAACTTGAGTTGACTGACTCTTACATTACTTATGATTTGTTATAGTGACTTCTTTATTCCGTTTGCTCTAAGAATCGGAAAAATAGCATCGCCTTACAACTACCGACAAGCGGTACTTTAAACCCTAAATACCATACTTGTTGAAATAAAAAAATACCATTCTCTCATATACTAAAAAACCTATTTTCCTTGCGGTCTTGTATCGTTGGGCCGTGATTTCGCAACCATTCCCACCTGTTTACAACCTTTTCAATTCATCCGCTGACGATGGCTGTAGGCGATGCTCGCAATGTTCTGATTGCAAATATACACACATTCTGCTATATATAATACATAAAGTAAAAGGTAAAGTAGATTGAATAAAATACTACTTTGCTAATTATCAACGGTTTACAAAAATAACTACAATTATTAAAGTAGATTATTTTTCCATGCAAACAACTACTTTTAAGTCTCTTTTCCTCACTTTTTAGCCATCAAACGCAAATTACCCAACCATAGACTGTTTCACCTGCGGTTATGGACATTCACTGTCTTTGACGACGAGCGACTGAGTTGAACCCCATGACGGATAATCCCACTTTTATGGTTTACTCGATATCCGTTAGTAGCATAAGATAAACTAATAGGAACTGAACTGTCGCATGTGCTTAATAGACACATGTTCAATCGATTATCTTCTCTGACAAGCGTCGCCGAAGGCGGCGAATATCCATAACCGCTGGTTGAGCTGCCGAAGGCAGCGAAGCCTGCGGTTCCATGAATGATGGTAAGATCGTCCTCGAAGAGGGCGAACATATGGAATATTTGCATAGCTTGCTTGTGTTCGCCCTCTTCGAGGACGTTTTGTTATCTTGCTGTGAAACCGCAGGTTACGTTCGCTTCGCTCTCTTCACCAGCGGTTATGGATATTCGCCGCCTTTGGCGACGCTTGTTTGAGATATTTTCATATTTTAAATGCGAAAGTTCAAATAGGAATATTAAAAATCTTTATCTTGGTATGTAAAAACAGGAAGACTAAAATTTACTGTACCTGTATATAAAGTAGCACCAACTTTTCCATATTTCATTAATTCATACTGATCCCATGTCGCAGTTACAGGCTGTATATTTTGCTGACCTATATTCAATTGTGCTATTAATACGGGCACACAAAGTAGGAAGTATATCCAAATCAATATTGTTCGTTTCATAATCGTTTAGTTTTTATAACTCGATAGTTGTTCAATACCTGCGGATTTTTCTATTTTCACCAAGTTATCTTTTTAATTATGTTCTGATCTTCAAGAATATGCTTAATATAATCCTCGTCTAAAAACGTCACACTAATTTTGCCTTCACATAATGCTTTTCTGTCAATAGACAAAAAGGGATAATCAATAAAATCCATCAAGATAATTTCAGTATCAGTAAATGTTAGTTTACGAAAACTCTTCCAAAAAAAATCATACCATGGATTCATCTGACATATTGTATCAGCACATTTTACAATCGTCTTCTTCTTATCCATTACTGTCAACGTCATTCTAATATCGAAAGATGAAAAATGAATATAAAAAAATAGATACATATCGTCTTCACGCAACAATTTCTTCTTCCATAGCCAACTATTATTATAACCTTCACTTCTGAATTGCTCATGAATATGCAATAGTCTATCCAGTGGTATTTCGGTATATCCTTCTTCAATGGCTCTTCGGTAACCTCTTTCATAGAGAGATAGATAATAGTCGAAACGCTCAGGTAAGTTCTTCAACGTTTTCAAATAGGAGATATCGTCTCGTGTAAAACGAATGTTTACTTGTAGCGACTTTGTGTAATCAGAAAATTCGCAGCTATCTTCAGTTGGATGCAAATTAATTGACAACATTGTATAACCTGTGGTTTCAGCTTTCAATTTCCGGACACAACCACCTAAGTAATTATTCAAAAATTGAACATTATAAAACAACTTGGTACGAAACTGCTTGTCAATATTCTCATATTCATAATCTAGGCTTAAAACGATATAATATAAATACATAATTAATTTCTTTTGGTTTAACATATTGTTATTTTAACATCCGTCATTTCAAGGACGTTTATGAATATTAGGATCTAGTTCTTCTTTTAATATTTCTGCACGTCTTTTCTCATATTTCAATATTCTATCTCTTGCACCTTCACCTACTGGCTCATAATGTACAATTTCCGATTTATATCTTTCGCTACCAGTTTTCTTATTTAAATCTCGCACCTGTTTCTCTGCTCGATAGGATTTGCCATCCTTACGAATATCTACATTGGTTTATTTTTCTTTACTATATACATAAAGTTTTTACTTGGGCAAATATATGCAATATATTTGGAAATGACAAGTAAAAGCAACATATATATATTATAATATTCTTAGAAGGAAAATATTGCAAAACTTAGAGTTCGACACATTGAACAAATCAACAACAAAAGCCACATTCTAATACAATAAAGAAAGGCAACGTTGTTAACGTTAATCTTTTGTTGTTTGTGTTGTTGCCTTGCTCTATATATTATTTATAACATCCCCTAATAGCATCATAAGGTTAAACATTCATTATACATTGGTAGGCGCTTTGTGCGAATGATTTTTTTTTGTAAGTTTGCAGCATGAAACACATTCTACATATTATTTGTCTCGCTTTTTGCCTCACCGCTATGGCCGCCTACGGCACCGAGGGCAAGAAACCGAGCGCCACAGCACAAAAGATGGAGCGGGCTGGGTATGTAAACATACAGAAGGCCGACCCCACAATACACGTATCGCTGATGTATGCCCGCGCCGACAACTTCACGGGGCGCGTGCTCTACACCGACCTACACGAAGCCTATCTGCACCCCAAGGCAGCGGCAGCCCTTGTGAAAGCCCAAAAACGACTGAAGCAGTTGCGCCCCGACCTCAGTCTAAAGGTGTATGATGCAGCACGCCCCATGCACATACAGCAAACCATGTGGAACGCGGTACGCGGCACAAAGAAAGACATCTATGTAAGCAATCCTGCCCACGGTGGCGGCATGCACAACTATGGCTTGGCAGTAGACATAACGCTGTGCGACGCCAAGGGCGACACACTTGACATGGGTACAAAAATCGACTATATGGGCACGGCAGCACACATCAACCAAGAAGACCTGTTGGTGCGCCAGCACCGCATTAGCAAGCAGGCACAGCGCAACCGCCAACTGCTGCGCGAGGTGATGCGCTACGGGGGCTTCATGCCGCTGCGCACAGAGTGGTGGCACTTTAACCTGGTGTCGCGCGCCACAGCAAAGAGATATTATAAACCCATACCCTAACCCCCACCCCCCACACACCGCATGACCAACGATAACACCTTATTATATATAAAGGAGCATCGCAACGACGATGTGCGCCAACTGGCCTTACAGGCACCACGCAACGCCGACATAGACCTACCCTTTGCCCTCGACCAGATAGCAGGATGGCAAACGGCGCAACACAAGTTGCCCACATGGGCGGCTACCGACGGCCTCATCTATCCGCCCCACCTATCAATGGAGCAATGCTCGTCAGAGCAAACGGCACAATATAAGGTAGAGGTGCTGCGCCGCATCTTTTCATCGGCAGCGCCGCAAGCCACAGAAGAGACAACGCCGCAAACCCCTGAAGCACAACAAACAGAAGGCAGCGAGCAGATGCCGAGCATGGTAGACCTCACAGGCGGCTTCGGTGTCGACTTCTCTTACCTCGCACCGCATTTCGCACAGGCCACGTATGTAGAGCGTAACGCTCGCCTCTGCCAAGGGGCCGAGCACAACTTTGCCTTACTGGGCCTGAGCCACGCACGGGTGGTGTGTACCGAGGCCGAACAGTATGTCGACAAGATGCAACCCGTAAACCTCATCTACCTCGACCCCGCCCGCCGCGATGCACAAGGCGGCAAGACGGTGGCCATAGCGCAATGCACACCCGACGTGGCGGCGCTGCTGCCCCTGCTGCTGAAGAAGGCACAGGCGGTAATGGTGAAGCTGTCGCCCATGCTCGACTGGCACAAAGCCATCGTTGACCTAAACAACCACATTGCCTCTATCGACATTGTGGCCACGCATGGCGAGTGTAAAGAGCTGCTGCTGGTGCTGCGCCCACAGCAAAGCCAAGAGGTGAGGGTGACGTGTGTGAACGATGCGCAACGCTTCAGCTTCAGCACCGCCACGGCTTATGCCTCGCCCGTGCCCTTGGCTCAGCCATTGCTTCAGGCCGATGAGAAGTGGCGCGACACGCAAGGCTCGCTATACCTTTTCGAGCCCAACGCCGCCATCATGAAGGCGGGATGCTTTGCGGCACTGGCACAAACCTATGGTGTGCGGGCGGTAAGTGCAAACAGCCACCTCTTTGTGGCCGACAAAGACATTAGCCACTTCCCTGGCCGACGCTTTGCCGTTACGGCCTTATCAACATTAAACAAGCAAGCCCTAAAAACAGTATTAGCGGGCATGACACAGGCCAACGTGGCGGTGCGCAACTTTCCGCTCACGGCCGAGGCGCTGCGCAAGAAACTGAAGTTGCGCGACGGCTCTGACCGCTACCTCTTTGCCACCACCGACACAGCGGGCACACGCCTACTGTTCTGCTGCCAGCGAGCCGACTAACCACGCACGCTGCCATAAAGAAGCGTGTGGCGCAAAGGGGGCTAACTGTCGGTATATTCGGCAGTTGAAGGTTATTTCGGCCTTTTTGTTTGCGTTTTTGCTACATTATTGTTAATTTTGCAGTTTCAGAACAATATTTACAACACATAATGTCATCAGTACAAATTAAAAAAGTGGAGACGAAAGCCGATCTGCGTCGCTTCATCGACTTCCACTACGACCTTTATAAAGGCAACGCCTACGACGCGCCCAACCTCTTCAGCGATGATATGAACACGCTGAGCAAAGACCGCAATGCTGCCTTCGACTTCTGCACGGCCGAATATTTCTTGGCCTACAAAGACAACAAGATTGTGGGACGCGTAGCCGCCATCATCAACAACAGCGCCAACACCAAGTGGAACCGCAAAGCGGTGCGCTTCGGATGGATCGACTTCGTGGATGACATCGAGGTATCGACAGCGCTGCTGAACGCCGTAGAAGACTATGGCCGACAGAACGGCATGACAGAGGTGATAGGCCCGCTCGGCTTCACCGACATGGATCCCGAAGGTATGCTGACCGCTGGCTTCGACCAGCTGGGCACACAGGCCACTATCTACAACTATCCCTACTATCCCGAGCACATGGAGCGCATGGGCGGCTGGGAGAAAGACAACGACTATGTAGAATATAAACTGTTTGTGCCTGAACAGATACCCGAAAAGTATGCCAAGGTGGCCGAGATGATACAGAAGCGCTACAACCTGCGGATAAAGAAGCTGAAGCGCAACGAGATTTTCGGCAAAGACGGATACGGACAGAAGATTTTCGACATCATCAACGCAACGTTTAAAGACCTCTACGGATATTCTACCCTCACACAGCGACAGATTGACCAATATGTGAAGATGTATCTGCCCATGATTGACCTCGATCTGGTGACGCTGATAGAAGACTGGAGCACGCCCGAACATCCGCTCATCGGCGTGGGCATCACGCTGCCGTCGCTCACACGCGCACTGCAGAAGTGTCGTCGTGGCCGACTGTTCCCCTTCGGATGGATACACATACTGAAGGCACTGAAGTGTCATAAAACAAATATTGTAGACCTGCTGCTGGTGGGTGTCTTGCCCGAATATCGCTCGAAGGGTGCCAACGCGCTGCTGTTCTACGACCTCATACCACGCTATCAGGCATACGGCTTTGAGTGGGGCGAGACACACGTAGAGATGGAAACCAACGAAAAGGTGCAAGGACAATGGCAATATCTGGAGCGCGAATGTCATAAGCGTCGCAGATGTTATAAAAAGAGCATCAGCCTATAAAAAAGAACTTTAAGAGAAGGGCTATTAACTATGGAAGAGCAAAATATTCAACCTACGGTACAGTATACCGACGACAACATTCGACACCTCTCTGACATGGAGCACGTGCGCACCCGACCCGGCATGTATATCGGCCGACTGGGCGACGGCAACTTGCCAGAAGATGGCATCTATGTGCTGCTGAAAGAGGTGATAGACAACTCGATTGACGAGTTTAAGATGAACGCCGGAAAACGTATCGAGGTAGACATTGACGATAACCTCGCTGTGAGCGTGCGCGACTACGGACGCGGTATTCCGCAAGGCAAACTGGTGGAAGCCGTGAGCGTGCTCAACACAGGCGGCAAGTACGACTCGAAAGCTTTTAAGAAAAGTGTGGGTCTGAACGGCGTGGGCGTAAAAGCAGTGAACGCGCTGAGCGAACGCTTTGAGGTAAAATCGTACCGCGATGGCAAGGTGCGCTCGCTGGTGTTTGAACGTGGCATCTTACAAAAAGATACCACCAAGAAGACCGACGACGAGAACGGCACCTACATCTACTTCCGCCCCGACGCAACGCTCTTCACAGGCTACCGTTTCCATGACGACTATGTGGAGACGATGCTGCGCAACTATACCTACCTCAACTCGGGCCTCACCATCATGTATAATGGCCGACGCATCCTCTCGCGCAATGGTTTGGAAGACTTGCTCAACGACACCATGACCAACGAGGGCCTCTACCCCATCATACACATCAAGGGCGAAGACATTGAGATAGCCTTCACACATACCAACCAGTATGGCGAAGAGTATCACTCGTTTGTAAACGGACAGCACACCACACAGGGCGGCACACACCAGAGCGCCTTTAAAGAACATATAGCGCGCACCATCAAAGAGTTTTTTGGTAAGAACTATGAGTATGGCGACATACGCAACGGACTGGTGGCAGCCATCGCCCTGAACGTTGAAGAGCCTATGTTTGAGAGTCAGACAAAGATTAAATTGGGCTCGCTACAGATGTCGCCTGGCGGCGACAGCATTAATAAATACGTGGGCGACTTTGTGAAACGCGAGGTTGACAACTATCTGCATATTCATGCCGACGTGGCCGAGGTGATGAAGCAAAAGATAGAAGAAAGCGAAAAGGAGCGCAAAGCAATGGCGGGCGTAACAAAGCTGGCACGCGAACGTGCCAAGAAAGCAAACCTGCACAACCGAAAGCTGCGCGACTGCCGCATACACTATTCAGACACGAAGAACGACCGCAAAGAAGAAAGCTCGATATTTATCACCGAGGGCGACTCGGCCAGCGGCTCTATCACCAAGAGTCGCGATGTAAACACACAGGCCGTGTTCTCGCTGCGCGGAAAGCCCCTCAACTCGTTCGGACTCACCAAAAAGGTGGTGTATGAGAACGAGGAGTTTAACCTCTTACAGGCGGCACTCGACATTGAAGAGGGCCTCGACACGCTGCGCTACAACAAGGTGATTGTGGCCACCGATGCCGATGTCGACGGCATGCACATTCGGTTGCTCATCATCACCTTCTTCTTGCAGTTCTTCCCCGAGCTCATCAAGAAAGGCCACGTATATGTATTGCAAACGCCGCTGTTTCGTGTGCGCAACCGTCGCACCAAGATTAAGAACAAGAAGGCCATAGCCGAGGCCGACGCCAAGATGGGCAAGAAGGAGCGCAAGGGCGACTTCATCACCCACTACTGCTACAGCGACGAAGAGCGACAGAAGGCTATCAAGGCGCTGGGCCCCGACCCTGAGATTACACGATTTAAAGGTTTGGGCGAGATTTCGCCCGATGAGTTTGTTCACTTCATCGGCCCCGACATGCGTCTGGAACAGGTTACGCTACACAAGACCGACCAGGTGCAGAAGCTCTTGGCCTACTATATGGGCAAGAACACACCCGAACGCCAAAACTTCATTATCGATAACCTGGTGGTGGAGGAAGACTTGGCCGAAGAAGATAAAGAGAACCGCGACGACGATTAATTGTTTTTCATTATGCACAAAAACAGTAACAAACACTTACACCCCACGAAGCCATGCACCCTCAAGGTGCGCGTGGCCATGCTGCTGGCGCTGCTGGCTGGATGCCTAAACCTACAGGCTCAGCTGCGCATCAACACGGGCGACGACAGCCCCATGCGCAAACTGCAGATTGCCGAGATGGCTATCAACAACCTGTATGTCGACTCGGTAGACGAGCAAAAGCTGGTAGAGGATGGCATACGCGGTATGCTGGAGAAGCTCGACCCACACTCGTCATACACCACTGCCAAGGAAACAAAGCAGATGAACGAGTCGTTACAAGGGTCGTTTGAAGGCGTAGGCATACAGTTTAACGTGTCGCAAGACACGCTCATGGTGATACAACCCACACTGGGTGGCCCCTCTGAAAAGGTGGGCATCATGGCGGGCGACCGCATTGTAGCGGTAAACGATACAGCCATTGCGGGCGTAAAGATGGCGCGCGAAGAGATGATGCGTCGGCTGCGCGGCCCCAAGGGCACAAAGGTGCGCCTCACGGTGATGCGTAAGGGCATAGCCGACCGTTTGACCTTTACCGTAACGCGCGACAAGATACCGGTAAACACCGTCGATGCTGTGTATATGATACGTCCGGGCATAGGATATATTCGCATTGGCAGCTTCGGCGCCACCACCTATAAAGAGTTTATGGATGGCGTAACGGCGCTGAAGAAGCAAGGCATGCGCGACCTTATTCTCGACCTACAAGAAAATGGTGGCGGATATATGCAGTCGGCCATTCAGATTGCTAACGAGTTTTTACTGCGCAACGACCTCATCGTATATACCGAAGGCCGTAGCAGCCAACGACGCGAATATAAGGCGCAAGGCAACGGACAGCTGCTCGAAGGCAAGGTAATGGTGCTGGTGAACGAATACTCAGCATCGGCAGCCGAGATTGTAACGGGTGCTCTGCAAGACCAAGACCGCGCTCAGGTAGTGGGCCGACGCTCGTTTGGAAAGGGTTTGGTGCAACGCCCCATCGAGTTTAAAGATGGGTCGATGATACGTCTTACCATCGCCCACTACTATACACCCACAGGTCGCTGCATACAAAAGCCTTACACCAAAGGCGACAAGGCCGACTATGCCATGGACATTGAGAAACGCTTTAAGCATGGCGAGCTGTATAGCGCCGATAGTATTCACTTTGCCGACTCGCTGCGCTATTACACCATACGCCAGCATCGCACAGTGTATGGCGGCGGTGGCATCATGCCCGACTACTTTGTGCCGCTCGACACTACACAGTATACGCAGTTTCATCGACAGTTGGCTGCCAAGAGCTTCATCATCAACGCATCGCTGCGATACATCGACAGCCATCGCAAGGAACTGAAGAAGAAATACAGCTCGTTTGAACGGTTTAAGACATCGTTTGAGGTGCCTCAGAAAGTCATTGACGGCATCTTCAGTGAAGCGGCAAAGGAAAAGGTAACGCCGAAAGATGATGCCGAACGCGAGCGCACACTGCCGCAACTGCGACTGCAACTGAAGGCGCTGGTGGCCCGCGACCTATGGGACATGAGCCAGTATTTTGCCATCATCAACGAGAGCAACCATATCGTACAAAAAGCTATCACGCTGATGACGGGCGAGGTGAAGGAATGAACAGCGGAAGAAGGCTGAAACGAGCTTTTTTCATCACTGTAACAAAAAAATAATCACTTATATTTGTTTGCGTGCAGAAATATTCGTAACTTTGCACCATTCAGTGGAATGAGGGGCTCCGAGAGCTCCTCATTTTTTAATTGTTCACAGTTACACATGGCGTGTGGCGATAGAAAAACAAGATGATGAAAAGCTGACAACACGCCCCAAACAAAATGTATGATAGATAAAAACATCGTTAAAGAGATTGTTGAAACGTGGCTCGAAGACAAGGAATACTTCCTCGTAGACATCGAGATTAGCGCCGACGACAGAATTGTTGTGGAAATTGACCACGCCGACGGAGTATGGATTGAAGACTGTGTAGAGCTCAGCCGCTACATAGAAGAACACCTCAGCCGAGACGAAGAAGATTATGAGCTGGAGGTAGGCTCGGCCGGACTGGGTCAGCCTTTCAAGGTGCCACAGCAATATGTATGCTTCGTAGGCAAAGACGTTGAGGTACTGGATGCCGATGGCAAGAAATATAAAGGCTTGCTGAAAAACGTTGATGGCAACAACTTTACCGTTACTACACAAGAAAAGGTAAAGGTAGAAGGCAAGAAACGCCCACAACTTATGGATGTGGACCATACATTCGAAATGGACAAAGTGAAATATACAAAATATCTAATCAGTTTCAAATAAAGCTATGGCAGCATTAAAGAAAGACGATACAGTAAGCATGTTCGACTCGTTCAAAGAGTTTAAGGAGACAAAGAACATTGACCGCACCACACTGGTGAGCGTGCTCGAGGAAAGTTTCCGTAATGTGCTCGCAAAGATATTTGGCAGTGACGAGAACTTCGACGTTATTGTCAACCCCGACAAGGGCGACTTCGAGATTTATCGTAACCGCGTGGTAGTGGCCAACGGCGAGGTGCAAGACGAGAACAAAGAAATCTCGCTCACCGAAGCACAGAAGATTGAACCCGACTATGAGGTAGGCGAAGACGTGTCAGAGCCCGTCGACTTCACCAAGTTTGGTCGCCGCGCCATCCTCAACCTCCGCCAAACATTGGCATCAAAGGTGCTGGAGCTGGAACACGACTCGCTGTACAACAAATATAAAGACCGCATCGGACAGGTGATTGCTGGCGAGGTATATCAGGTATGGAAGCGCGAGGTGCTCGTGGTAGACGACGAGAACAACGAGCTCATACTGCCCAAGTCAGAGCAAATTCCTAACGACGTGTACCACAAAGGCGAGACCGTGCGTGCCGTCATCGAGCGTGTTGACAACGACAACAACAACCCCAAGATTATTCTTTCGCGCACCAGCCCCGCCTTCTTGCAGCGTCTGCTCGAGGCCGAGGTGCCCGAAATTAACGACGGCGTGATACAGATCAAACGCATCGCACGTATGCCGGGCGAGCGCGCTAAGATTGCTGTAGAAACCTTCGATGACCGCATCGACCCCGTAGGCGCTTGCGTAGGTGTGAAGGGTAGCCGTGTGCATGGCATCGTTCGCGAACTGGGCGGCGAGAACATCGACGTTATCAACTGGACAGCCAACACCAAGCTGTTCATCCAGCGCGCACTGAGCCCCGCCAAGATTTCAAGCATCAACATCGATGACGAGAACCACAAGGCAGAGGTGTTCCTCAAGCCCGAGGAGGTAAGCCTCGCTATCGGACGTGGTGGTTTGAACATCAAACTGGCATCAATGCTGACCGAATACACCATCGACGTATTCCGTGAGGTAAGCGATGCTGAAGCCGAGGAAGACATCTATCTCGACGAGTTCTCTGACGAAATTGATCAGTGGGTTATCGATTCAATCAAGCGCATCGGTCTCGACACCGCTAAGGCTGTGCTCAACGCACCGCGCGAGATGCTGGTAGAGAAAGCCGACCTAGAGGAAGAAACCGTTGACCAAGTGCTCAACGTGCTCCGCGCCGAGTTTGATAACTAACAGTATACCACAAACATTAAAGCGCTACACTCGCACAAGGTGTGGGTGTAGCCACAAACCCCTAAAAAAAAGAATAGCAAGATACAGAATGAGCATCAGGTTAAACAAAGCATTAAGTGAATTAAACATAGGACTTCAAACGGCAGTTGAATTCCTCGAAAAGAGAAGTGAGCTGGGTGAGGTAAAACCCGAACTGAGCTTCAAGCTCAGCGACAAGCAGTATACGGCACTGGTAGAAGCCTTCAAACAAGACAAGGAGGTGCGCACA
The DNA here is from genome assembly GCA_934230965.1 of uncultured Prevotella sp. Lineage (GTDB taxonomy): Bacteria > Bacteroidota > Bacteroidia > Bacteroidales > Bacteroidaceae > Prevotella. The sequence continues at coordinate 11,276 of CAKQFW010000005.1, read as the reverse complement.
CAGGCCGAAAAACTGCTGCAGAAAAAGCCCAAAGAGAAGAAGCGCACTGCAGAACAAGGCAACGACAACGCTGCCGACCGCCCCGTGCGCACACCCCAGCAGTATAAGCCGCTGGGTAAGATAGACCTTGACAGCATAGGCAAGAAGCCTGCAAACAAGGGAGCTGTTGCTCAGAACGTTAACGATAAACCAAAGGCTCAGACTGCTGCCGTGAGTCAGGAGCCCACAAAAGTAAATAACGCCGCTGCCGAAAAGCCAGCCGTAAAAGAGGCCAGCAAGCCCGCTGAAGCACCTAAGAAGGTAGAGAAAGTGGTGGCACAAGCTAAGCCCGCCGAGGAAGTGAAAGTGGCTGAGAAGCCCGCAACCGCTGCCAAGGCCGCTGAGCCCGCTGCCCCCAAGGCAGCCGAAGCATCAGCCCTTACTGCCGAACAGAAGTCGGCCGACCAGCGCACTCCGCTGGAGCAGAAGCATCTGGCACAGCAGCAGAAGAGCGACGACATCTTCACCACCAAGAGTGAGAAGAAGATGCTGAACGCCCCGAAGGTGAACGTGCTGGGCAAGATTGACCTCGCCACACTGAACCAAAGCACTCGTCCGAAGAAGAAATCTAAGGAAGAGAAGCGCAAGGAACGTGAGGAGAAGGCACAGCAGCAGCGCGACGGAAAGAAGAAGCGCGAGCGCATTAACAAGGTGCGCGTTGACATTAACGCTGCCGCTAACCAGCAAGGCAACAACCGTGGTGGCAACAACAACGGTGGTGGCAACAGCGCTGGCGGCAACGGTGGTGCTGGCAACGGAAAGAAAAAGAAGAACCGCAACCGCGCTCCAAAGCCCGTTGAGGTAAGCGATGAGGATGTAGCACGCCAGGTAAAAGAAACGCTGGCACGCCTCACCAACAAACAGAACCAGAACAAGAAGGGAGCCAAATACCGCAAGGAGAAACGCGAGGCCGTTCAGGAGAAGCTGAACGAGGAGCGTCGCGAAGAGAAGAAGGAGAGCAAGACACTGAAGCTTACCGAGTTTGTAACGGTGAGCGAGCTGGCTACCATGATGAACATCAGCGTAAACCAGGTTATCGGAACCCTGATGAGCGTAGGTATTATGGTATCTATCAACCAGCGTCTTGACGCCGAAACCATCAACCTTGTGGCCGAAGAGTTTGGCTTCAAGACCGAATATGTAAGTGCCGAAGTGCAAGAGGCCATCACCGAAGAGGCCGACGACGAGAACGATCTCGTGCCCCGCGCACCCATCGTTACTGTAATGGGTCACGTTGACCACGGTAAAACCTCGCTGCTCGACTACATTCGTAAGACCAACGTTATTGCGGGTGAGGCCGGCGGTATCACACAGCACATTGGTGCTTATAACGTGAAACTGGAAGATGGGCGCCGCATCACCTTCCTCGACACGCCTGGTCACGAGGCATTTACCGCCATGCGTGCCCGTGGTGCTCAGGTTACCGACATCGCCATCATCATTGTGGCTGCCGACGACGCCGTGATGCCCACCACCAAGGAGGCCATTGCCCATGCTCAGGCTGCCAACGTGCCTATGGTGTTTGCCATCAACAAGATTGATAAGCCGGGCGCTAACCCCGACCGCGTGCGCGAGGAGCTGGCTGCCATGAACCTCTTGGTAGAGGAATGGGGCGGTAAGTATCAGTGCCAAGAGATCAGTGCTAAGAAGGGCATCGGCATCAAGGAACTGCTTGAGAAGGTGCTGCTCGAGGCCGAAATGCTCGACCTGAAGGCTAACCCCAACCGTAAGGCTACAGGTTCTATCATTGAGTCGTCACTCGACAAGGGTCGTGGTTATGTTTCTACCGTGCTCGTTTCAAACGGCACGCTGCGCGTAGGCGACAACGTGATTGCTGGTACCAGCTGGGGTCGTATCAAGGCTATGTTCAACGAGCGTAACGCACGTATCGAGAAGGCCGGACCTGCTGAACCCGCCATTATCTTGGGTTTAAACGGTGCTCCTACCGCTGGCGACAGCTTCCACGTGCTGGAGACCGAGCAGGAAGCACGCGACATTGCCAACAAGCGTTTGCAGCTGCAGCGCGAGCAGAGCTTGCGTACACAGAAACGTCTTACCCTGTCAGATATCAGCCACCGCATCGCTCTGGGCTCATTCAAGGAGCTGAACATCATCGTAAAGGGCGACACCGACGGTTCGGTAGAGGCTTTGAGCGACTCGTTCATCAAGCTGTCGACCGAGAAGATTAAGGTAAACGTTATCTTCAAGGCCGTAGGTCAGATATCTGAGAGCGATGTTACATTGGCCGACGCTTCTGACGCTATCATCGTAGGCTTCCAGGTACGTCCCTCGGCAGCCGCACGTAAGCAGGCCGACCAGGCTGGCGTTGAAATCAACACCTACTCGGTTATCTACGATGCCATCGACGACGTAACCTCGGCTATGGAGGGTATGCTCGACAAGGTGAAGAAGGAGGTTGTCACCGGACAGGCAGAGGTGCGCGAGGTTTACAAGATATCAAAGGTGGGCACCGTGGCTGGATGTATGGTTACAGAAGGCAAGGTACACCGCGCCGACCGTGCTCGTGTGGTACGCGATGGTATCGTGGTTCACACCGCCGACATCGCTGCACTGAAACGTTATAAGGATGACGTGAAAGAGGTGGCCACCAACTTTGAGTGTGGTATCTCGCTCGTCAACTTCAACGACATTCAGGTGGGCGACGTGCTTGAAACCTTCACCGAGATTGAGGTTAAGCAGACGCTGTAAGAAGCTAATATATAAAAAGCGAAATATGAGAAAGTCCATACTCAGTGGTTGTCACCGAGTATGGACTTTATTTATAAAGAAAAGATAAGTAGGTGTTCAAAATTAATTGATTAATTGAAATATTACATCTATTTATTAAATTCATATATGCGATTAATCTTGAACACCTACTTATGATTACAGACAATATTCAGGATAACGACACAAAGGTGAAAGGGCGCTTTGCTCCCTCGCCAACAGGACGTATGCACTTAGGCAACGTGTTCAGTGCCTTACTATCGTGGCTATCGGCAAAGGCAAAGGGCGGCTCATGGCTGCTGCGCATTGAAGACATCGACCCGCAACGCTCGCATCTAGAATATGCCGACATGATTATGGACGACCTCACATGGCTGGGCCTTACGTGGGACGAAGGGCCATATTATCAAAGCCAGCGTGGCGACATCTACCAGCAATGCCTCGATGCCTTGAACCAGAAGGGCCTCACCTACCCTTGCTATTGCACACGCGCCGACATCATGGCCACACAAGCGCCACACGAAAGCGATGGACGCGTGGTGTATAAAGGCACGTGTAGACATAGGCCACCCGAACAAAGAGTAGGGCCCGCCGCCATACGCATGATGGTGCCCGACGAGGGCGAAGGGCTTGTTACCTTCAACGATGGGCATTACGGCACACACACCGTCGACCTCACCACACAGTGCGGCGACTTCATTGTGCGACGCAAAGATGGCGCATGGGCATACCAGTTGGCCGTAGTGGCCGACGATGCGCTGATGGGCATCAACGAGGTGGTGCGAGGACGCGACCTCTTACTATCATCTCCCCAACAGATATATCTTGCCCAACAGTTGGGCTTCACCCCACCCCACTTCACACATCTGCCTCTGCTATGCAACACTGCTGGGCAGAGGCTATCTAAGCGCGACCAAAGTTTAGATATGGGGGCGCTGCGCCAACGTTTCTCACCAAATGCCATCATCGGTCTCCTGGCACAAGCCGCTGGGCTTCAGCCTTCGCCCGACCCTGTCAGTGCTCACGACCTCGTTGCCACCTTCAGTTGGAACAAGATTGGCACCGCCGACATCATCATCGACACCCATGATGCTACCCACCCACGGGTATGCTAAACGGTGCATCAATCAGTAAGTTAGGTGTCGCTTGCTCAGATATATCAAGCAGCTTAAACGGTGCGATGGGGAGCAGTGCCCCATGAAGAAACAAAAAATGTGTAAAACGTTCGAATAATCAATGCTTATTTCGTAATTTTGCATTTTAAAGTTGGGCGTAGGGTTCACACCCCAAAAATCAGCATAATGAACCATTAACGCCCCTACAACATCAAGCAAGACATGGAACAGAAAGATACAAAAAATGCCTATGTACGACAGGTGGCCGACCAGAAATATGAGTATGGCTTTACCACCGACGTGCATACCGACATCATTGAAAAAGGTCTTAACGAGGAGGTGGTGCGCCTCATCTCGCAAAAGAAGGGCGAGCCCGACTGGATGCTCGAGTTCCGACTGAAGGCCTTCCGCCACTGGCAGACGCTGAAGCAACCCACATGGGGACATGTGCATTTGCCCGACATCGACTATCAGGCCATCAGCTATTATGCCGACCCGCTGGCCAAAAAGAAGAACGAGAAGAAAGAGATTGACCCCGAACTGATGAAGACCTTCGACAAGCTGGGCATACCTCTTGAAGAGCGTCTGGCGCTGAGCGGCGTGGCTGTTGATGCCATTATGGACTCGGTTTCAGTCAAGACCACCTTTAAGGATAAGTTGGCCGAGAAGGGCATCATCTTCAGCTCTATCGGCGAAGCCATACAGCAGCATCCCGACCTGGTGCGCCAATATCTTGGCACCGTGGTGCCCTACCGCGACAACTTCTTCGCTGCGCTAAACAGCGCCGTCTTCTCTGACGGTTCGTTTGTTTACATTCCTAAAGGCGTGCGTTGTCCCATGGAGCTCAGCTCTTATTTCCGCATCAACGCACAAAACACAGGTCAGTTTGAGCGCACCCTCATCATTGCCGACGACGATGCCTACGTAAGCTATCTTGAAGGTTGCACCGCCCCTATGCGCGACGAGAACCAGCTGCATGCCGCCATCGTTGAGATTATTGTAAACGATAATGCCGAGGTAAAATATTCTACTGTGCAGAACTGGTACCCTGGCGACGAGAATGGCAAGGGTGGCGTATTCAACCTTGTAACGAAGCGTGGCGACCTGCGTGGCGTAAACTCAAAACTATCGTGGACACAGGTAGAGACGGGTTCGGCCATCACTTGGAAATATCCCTCATGCGTGCTGCGTGGAGATGGCTCACAGGCCGAATTCTACTCGGTGGCCGTTACCAATCACTATCAAGAGGCCGACACGGGTACGAAGATGATACACATGGGGAGAAACACAAAGTCGACCATCATTTCAAAAGGCATCTCGGCAGGACACAGCCAGAACTCATACCGCGGACTGGTGCGCGCCACCAGCAAAGCCGACAATGCCCGCAACTATTCGTCGTGCGACTCGCTGCTGCTGGGTTCCGACTGTGGCGCCCACACCTTCCCCTACATGGACATACACAACGATACCGCCGTGGTAGAACACGAAGCCACCACCAGCAAGATTAGCGAAGATCAGCTGTTCTACTGCAATCAGCGTGGCATCCCCACCGAACAAGCCGTGGGCCTCATCGTAAACGGTTATGCCAAAGAGGTGCTTAACAAGTTGCCTATGGAGTTTGCCGTCGAAGCACAAAAGCTTCTTAGCGTGTCGCTTGAAGGAACAGTGGGATAAGAGCGTGATGCTAATTCATAATTCATAATGGGTTATATAATTCATAATGAATAATGTTAATTCATAATGCGTTGAGGTAATGCATCATTAATCATTTAGGATATGCTTAACAAGATATTTGTTACTATCGCTCTTTTAGCAGCCCCCTTGACAACATTATTTGCTGCCAATGACGATGACGAGACGTCACGCCGCTGGGCTGTCATTACAAGTATGAACCTCTCTTGCCCCACAACGGCAAGTGTAAAACAAAACGAAGCACATACCCAAGAGGCGGCATCATTTGGCAATCCGCTGGGCAGCATCATGCTGGAGTATTATCTCCCCAATGACCACTTCTCATTAGTGAGTGGCTACAATGCCGAGGCATTAGAATGGTACGGCAGCGACATTTCTGCCATCATGCGCAACATTGCGCTGGGCGCTCGCTATTATCCGCTATCGCCAACGTGCGCCATACAGCCTTACGCCGCCCTGATGACCTACACCAACGTAGGCACGCAGAACGAGCAGAGCTATATGAGCTGCAACATCAGCAACATGGCCGAGAGCTATAGCTATGAGCGAAAATACAACATCAGCTATCCACGGTTTAGCGTCGCTCCCGTCGTGGGTTTCGACTGCTACATCTTCTCATCGCTCGCCCTTGAGTTTCAATATGGCTTCCCGCTCGCCATCAATGGCAAGACCAGCGTCAGCACCACCTTCAACGGGCAGCCCACTATATACGACATGCGGTCGAACATGCACCGCCACAATATACAGATAGGCTTAAAGGCTACGTTCCCGTTCCGTTTCACCTCAGACGATGGCAACACCATTATCAAGTGTATTGAGTATATGCTCGGCATATACGACCCCGATGAAGAGCCATCAAGAAAAGAAACAAAGAAGGAACGAAACAAAGCAAGCCTGAAGCGCATGCTTGATGCCTACTAACAAGAAGGCCCGAGCATAACACGCAATATCAATGCTGCCACGACAATAACCAACATCGGTGCAGCCCATCAAGAAACATCTAAAGAACAAAAAATAAAAACGCTAAATATGTTAGAAGTAAAGAACCTCCACGCCAAGATTGGCGATAAGGAAATACTTAGAGGCATCAACCTCACTATCAACGATGGCGAGATACACGCTATCATGGGTCCGAACGGTTCGGGCAAGTCTACGCTCAGCGCCGTGCTCACTGGCAACCCTCTGTACGAGGTTACCGAGGGCGAAGCCATCTTCAACGGTAAGAACCTGCTTGAGATGAAGCCCGAAGAGCGCGCCAACGAGGGTTTGTTCCTCTCGTTCCAGTATCCTGTAGAAATTCCTGGCGTGTCGATGACCAACTTCCTCAAGGCTGCCGTAAACGAGAAACGCAAATATCAGGGGCTGCCCGAGCTGAAGGCCGCCGAGTTTATCAAACTGATGAACGAAAAGCGCAAGGTGGTAGAACTCGACAGCAAGTTTACCCGCCGTTCAGTAAACGAAGGTTTCTCGGGTGGCGAGAAGAAGCGTAACGAGATTTTCCAGATGGCCATGCTTGAGCCCAAACTCTCCATCCTCGACGAGACCGACTCGGGCCTCGACGTTGATGCCATGCGCATTGTGGCCGATGGTGTAAACAAGATGCACACCGCCCAAACATCGGCCATCGTTATCACCCACTACGAGCGTTTGCTCGATATGATTAAGCCCAACGTGGTGCACGTGCTCTACAAAGGTCGCATCGTGAAGACCGCTGGTCCCGAACTGGCAAAAGAGATTGAGGCCCGCGGCTACGATTGGATAAAGGCCGAAGTGGGAGAATAGGTTTGAATGATTTTTCTCATCTACCATCATTCAAAGCTTAAAAACACAATATTCAAAATTCACGACAATGAACAGCGAACAACAATATATCGACCTCTACACCCAGTGTCGCGAGGCGTTGTGCCAGCATAGCGCCGCACCTCTGAACGCGCTGCGCGACGAGGCCTTTGCCCATTTTAAGAGGCAAGGGTTTCCCACGCGCAAGGTAGAGCGATACAAATATACCGACATGGCCGAGCTGTTTGAGCCCAATTATGGCTTAAACATCAACCGCCTCAACATTCCGGTCAACCCCTACGAGGCTTTCCGTTGCGACGTGCCCAACCTCAGCACATCACTCTATTTCATGGTCAACGATGCCTTCTACCATCAGGCACTGCCCAAGGCGCAGTTGCCCGAAGGTGTGGTTATCGACTCGCTCTGCTCTTTCGCCAATACTCATCCCGACATAGTAAGCCAGTATTACGGCAAATTGGCCGACAGCGCTACCGACAGCATCACCGCCCTCAACACCATGTTGGCGCAAGACGGTCTGGTGGTGTATGTGCCGCGCAACGTAAAGGTAGACCGCGCCATACAGGTTATCAACATTCTGCGTGCCGATGTAGAACTGATGGTTAACCGCCGCGTGCTCATCATCATGGAGCCCAACAGCGAGGCCAAATTCTTGTTCTGCGACCATGCTGCCGATGACCGTCGCTTCCTCACCACACAGGTGATTGAGGCTTTCGTGGCCGACAACGCCTCGCTCGATCTCTACTGCTTGGAAGAAACTCACTACAAAAACACTCGCGTGAGCAACGTATATATTGAAGAGCAAGCCAACGCCCGCGTCAACCACAACGTTATCACACTGCACAACGGCGTAACCCGCAACCGTCTCGACCTCACCCTGAAGGGCGAAGGTGCCGAGTGTTGGCTCAACGGATGTGTGGTGGCCGACAAAAAGCAGCATGTCGACAACAACACGCTTATCGACCATCAGGTGTCGCACTGCACCTCGCACGAACTATACAAGTATGTGCTCAACGATCAAGCCACAGGCGCCTTTGCGGGCCGCATACTGGTGCGCCACGGAGCACAGCATACCGTGTCTGACGAGGTAAACCAAAACCTGTGCGCCTCACGCGAAGCGCGCATGTACACACAGCCCATGCTCGAGATTTATGCCGACGATGTGAAGTGCTCGCACGGCTCTACCGTGGGTCAGCTAAACGATGCCGCCCTCTTCTATATGCGCCAGCGTGGCATCAGCGAGAAAGAGGCCAAACTTCTCCTTGAGTTTGCTTTCGTCAACGAGGTTATCGACCAGATAAAACTCGAACCGCTTCGCGACCGCCTACACCACCTTGTTGAAAAACGCTTCCGTGGCGAACTAAGCAAGTGTGAAGGCTGCAAGCTGTGCAAATAAAGTGAATAGTGAAAAGTAAATAGTGAAAGATGTATAACATACAACAGGTAAGAGCCGATTTTCCCATACTCTCGCGCACCGTCTACGATAAGCCGCTGGTTTATCTCGACAACGCCGCCACCACACAGAAACCACTCTGTGTGCTCGACGCCATGCGCGACGAGTATCTTAATGTCAACGCCAACGTGCATCGCGGCGTACATTACCTCTCGCAGCAGGCCACCGACTTGCACGAGGCAGCCCGCGAAACCGTAAGGCAGTTTATCAACGCGCCGAAGACCGAAGAAATAATCTTCACACGTGGCACCACCGAAAGCATCAACCTTGTGGTGTCGTCATACGTCGATGCCTTCATGCACGAGGGCGACGAGGTCATCGTCAGCGTCATGGAGCACCACAGCAACATTGTGCCTTGGCAGCTGCAGGCTGCACGTAAGGGCATCGCCCTTCGCGTCATACCTATGACCGACACAGGCGCCCTTGACATGCAAGCCTTTGAACAACTGTTCAACGAGCGCACACGCTTTATCAGCGTGGCACATGTAAGCAACGTGCTGGGCACCGTAAACCCTGTGAAAGACATCTGCCGCATCGCACACAGCCACGGCGTGCCCGTATTAGTAGATGGTGCACAGTCTACCCCACACTTTAAGGTCGACGTGCAAGACATCGACTGCGACTTCTTTGCCTTCAGCGGACATAAAATATATGGTCCCACAGGCGTGGGCGTGCTCTATGGCAAAGAAGACTGGCTCGACCGTCTGCCCCCCTATCAGGGTGGTGGTGAGATGATTGAGAGCGTTACCTTCGAGCGCACCGTATTCGAGAAGTTGCCCTTCAAATTTGAAGCTGGCACCCCCGACTATGTTGCCACGCATGGCTTGGCCACCGCCTTAAAGTATGTGTCAAACCTGGGCATGGACAACATTGCAGCCCACGAGCATGAGCTCACCACCTACTGTATGGAGCAAATGCGCACCATACCAGGCATACGCCTCTTTGGCGACACACCCAATAAAGATGCGGTGGTATCGTTCCTCGTAGGCGACATTCATCATCTCGACATGGGCACCCTGCTCGACCGCCTCGGCATTGCCGTGCGCACAGGTCACCACTGCGCACAGCCACTTATGGATCGACTCGGCATACAGGGCACCGTGCGCGCCTCGTTTGCCCTCTACAACACCAAAGACGAAATTGATGCTTTGGTTAACGGCATACGACGCGTAAGCACCATGTTCTAAACATTAAGCTCCATGTTTTAAACATTGAGCACCATTCTTTAAACATTGAGCAGCCTGTTTTAATGGCAAACAGGCTGTTCAATACGCACACCCCACCCTTCTTCACAATGCTTTCTTGCAGGCAGCTATGGCTTTCCATAGCCAAATGGCGCCCACGGCACGAAACGCCCAAGGGGCCTCGGCTGGCAAGAAGGTAAAGAAGAACGCTGCTTGTGCATTGACAAGCAACCACGTCTGGCGCATCGACAGCTCACGGTCGAGCGCCTTACTATAATATCTACGGAGCCAATCAACACCATTCTTCACATTCTTCAAAGCACCATTGGCAGCAAGGGCCAAAGCACGTGTAGCAATGCCCGTAAAGGCAGTGAATGTTGACATTGAGCGATGTTCGCGAGCCAGAGTCATATTCTTTTCCATATATGTATATCTTTTAGGTTATACGTTTATTTTCTTTTCTCGCTGCAAACTTACCTCAAAAGATGGAAACAACATTTCCATCCGCAAAAACTTTTGTTAAATATTATTATAGAAAGGCATCAACCGCACTTCTTATCACTAAAAGCAAGGCATTAAAGCATCATTTTTATCTTCTATAAAAGATAAAAACACAAAAACACACCGTTTTGTTCGTTATAAAAGATAAAAGTAGAATAGTTTGTGGGACAGCTACAGGCAGCCGAGATCGATTTTGTCGGCACCAAGCCCGACGGTCAACGCATCTATGTGCAGGCTTCTTACATCATTGCCGATGATACCACACGCGAGAGAGAGTTTGGCAATCTTCGAGCCATCAAAGACAACTATCCCAAGTATGTCATCTCCATGACCCCCTTGCTCACCCGCAACGACGACAATGGCATCACCCACCTTCACCTGCGCCATTTCTTGCACGATGGGCTGTAGTGGGTTATAAAGGCATCCGCCCCTTTCATCCTATATCGCATAAACAAATACGGGTAATATGCCGTGCCTCCTTTTCCCACATCATTGGTTCAAAAACCTCCATATCCGTCTTTTTGCCGTAGCGTGGCATCGGGTGGCATGGGTGACATTAGGTGACAATAGAAAAGTCCATATTTCAACCCGTAAACAGCTGATTATCAGATAGCTGTCTTGAGTAGTGACAATAGTGACATTATTTTGAAGAAAAAAGATTCATATAACATCTCACATCTTCATGCTCACCACCTCGTTTCTGATGTAGAGCTTGAAGTTGTCGTCGCCCATCACCTTTATGTGGTTGAACAGGCCCATGACGAAACG
>CAKQFW010000004.1 GCA_934230965.1 uncultured Prevotella sp. | reverse complement strand
GAACTGATTGCTCTCGTGAAATAAAGAAATGATTAAAGTTAGGTCTTTTGAACAATTCGTTTATTGAAATAAATACTGATACAGATAACGATTTGTTGTGTGAAAGACTTATCGTAAGATGAATATGAAAGGAAGTGTACTGGGTAATAACCATGTTGGTACACTTCCTTTTTTAAATACGCACACCTTTTTTAAGGATACGTACATCTCCTTAAAGAGTACGCACTCCTTTTTTGTGCTTACATACACCTCTTTCTTGAACTAAAAGTATTAAAAAGCTATGAACCAACAATCTTTGCGTAAGACAGCTGAATGGTCTATTGTTCTCTTGTTATTGCCAGTTTTGGCTTTTCTGGTACAATATATCTTTGCGCGTTGGAGCTCGCCACTCTATTCTGGCAACTACGACTTTGATCAGTCTATCTTTTATGTGATAGGCCGTGCCTGGCATGAAGGACAACTACCTTATCTCACGGCATGGGACAGCAAAGGCCCCATCATCTTCTTAGCCAATTTGCTTGGTTATTGTATCGAACCCAGCATAAAGGGCGTGTTTTGGTTGCAATGTATCAATTTCCTTGTGGTGTTATGGGCTGCCTGGTTTTGTTTGCGTCGTCTTACCAATGTGGTAAAGACTTTGGCCTGTGTACTTTTGTTTTCTGCTTCATACGTTATTATTAGTAGTGGTGGTAATCAGGTGGGCGATTACACTTTGGCGCTGTCGGTGCTCACCGTGTTCTGCACTTATAGGTGGAGTGTGGCGCTGCAACAGGGTGGGGTGGCATCGCATCCTGCTCGTTATGCCTTTCTTTATGGTTTGTTCTTTGCGGCTTGTTTGCTGTCTCGTCTCACCAATGCTATGGTGTTGTGCACATCAATAATGGTGATAGTTGTTGTACTGGTGTGGTGTCGCCGTTGGCAAAACCTTTTGGCTAATGCTGTGGCTTTTATTTTAGGTTTTGCTTGTTGTTTCTTGCCCTTTGCCTTTTACTTTTACGCGCATGGCGCTTTTGGCGAGATGTGGTATGCCATGTTTTCATATAATCTTGAATATGCGCTGCACTCGCATCCTGTAGCCTTCCAGCAGATAGGTGTGCCGGTAGTATATATGTTGTTTTACTTTATCTCTCTCCTGGCGGTTCCTATCTGGGCGTTGGCCGAGATTGTTGCCAAACGTAAAGGTAAAGTTATATTTTGGGTGTGGCTGACCATCACTCTGCCTGTATTAGTGTGGTTGTCTAAGAGTTATGCTAATGCCAACTATGTTATTTCTTATCTTCCTGTGCTTTTTGTTCCTGTATTGCAATTGATGGATAGAGTATGTGAAATAGGTGTAGACAAGGAAAAAACAAAGGCGCTTTTGATACGTCGATGGGCGTTAGCTTGCATCGTCTTAATAGTGATAGGTGGTTTTGCTAATCATGTACGTGTGTTCCGTTCGTACGGACAAGAAGGGCTACCTTTGCAAGAGGCGCAGAGACAAATGGCTGCCCTTATCCCTGATAATGCCACGATGGTAGCATATAATTGTATGCCATCGGTTTATATTTATAATCAAAAACTGCCCGCATGTCGTTTCTTTGTTTGTCAAGATTGGGCAATAGAGAATGGCGCTTCGTTGCGCGAAAAGGTGCGAAAAGATTATAATGATACAATGGCCGAATGGGTGATGGTGTCAGACTTCGACCATTGTGCCGTGCGCGATATCCTTATGCGTCGTTACCGTGTGGTAAAGGTAGACAAAGCTAACGATTTGATGTTGATGCAGCGACTGAAATAACCTGCACCCTGTCGTTATCTACCTTAAAATGAATGTCGAAGGTTTCAAAGGCCATGCCATATACACGCTCGGCATCGTGATGATATTGTGGGCGTGGGTCAAGAGCCAACACTTCTTTTAATGTAGTGGTAAGGGTAGCGCCAAGTTGTTGTTCTACCTCTTGGGGTATATCAACCTGTAAGGTCTTTATTTTGTCAAGACCTGTGAAGCCACTCCGGGCTTCTGGAAAGGCATCGGCATAGGGCACGTAGGGCTTAATGTCGAAGATAGGGGTGCTGTCCATTAGGTCGGCTCCGCTAACATGAATAACAGGTCCCTCTGCGCTGTCATACTCTATCTGCTCAATCTTCACGGCCGATAACCCGATATTATTGGGTCGGTATGGCGAACGCGTAGCCCACAAGCCCATACGTGTATTGCCGCCTAACACTGGCGGACGTACGGTTGTACCTGTGGCCTTGTGTTTATTGGCCGAAAACGCCCATATCAGCCAGAGATAATCAAAGCCCTCCATTCCACGCAAGGCTTCGGCATCGCGCCATTCGGGCGTAAACACTATTTTGCCTTGCAACGATTGGGCCAGTCCGCTTTGCTTGGGCAATCCGAACTTTGTTTTCAAGGGCGACTTGAAATAGGCGATAGGCGTTATCTCCATGATGAGTTTCGTTTTATTGAGTATTTTCTAATGGGCTGCACTCATTTCGAATGATGAATGAAGTATAAAGCGCAGCCCATTATGTATTACGAATTGCAAATTATGAATTGCAATTTACGAATTAGCCTTTCGCTTCTTCTAATTCTTCTGACAGTGTTTCCCATTGATCTACCATTTTATCAAGAGCCGCTTTTGTTTCAGTATATTCGTTGATGAGAGCCATGTCGGTAGCATGTTCAGGCAGACAGAGTTTCTCGTCCATCTCCTTTAGTTTGTTCTCTAAACGTTCAATCTCCTTTTCTGCTTCGTCAACAGCGCGTTCAATCTTTCTGATGCGCTTTTGTTGTTCCTTATGTTCGGCATAGCTTTGCTTGGCAGATGTGGTGGCGCACTCTTCCTTGGCTGTGTTGGCTGTGTTGGCAGTGGGTTTATTGGTTTGTGCTGACAGTTGCACCTGCTCAATGCTTTCGGCGTTATGCGCTTGCAGATAGTCGTAAATGCCGCCAAGATGTTCTTTCACTTTGCCGCCCCCAAACTCATACACCTTTGAAACCAATCCGTCGAGGAATTCGCGGTCGTGGCTAACGATAATGGCGGTACCATCAAAATTGCGTATAGCCTCTTTCAGCACATCCTTCGAGGGCATGTCGAGGTGGTTGGTAGGCTCGTCGAGGATGAGCAAGTTGACGGGTTCAAGCAGCAAGCGTATCATGGCCAGTCGGCTACGTTCGCCACCGCTCAGCACCTTAACCTTCTTTTCAGATGCTTCGCCACCAAACATGAAGGCACCCAAAATGTCGTTAATGCGAAGACGCACCTCGCCACGTGCTACACGATCAATCGTGTCGAACACGGTAAGCTCGCCATCCAGAAGCTGTGCTTGGTTCTGAGCGAAATAGCCTATCTGCACGTTTTGTGCTATCTTCAGCGTTCCGTTATACGCTATTTCGTTCATGATACATTTCACCAATGTCGACTTTCCCTCACCGTTCTTTCCTACAAACGCTACCTTTTCGCCACGTTTTATGGTAAGGTTTACGTTTGAGAACACGGTGTGGTTGCCATAGCTTTTCTCTACCTCGTCGCAGATGATGGGGTAGTCGCCACTGCGTAAACAAGGTGGAAACTTCAGGTGAAGGGCCGAATTATCTACCTCATCAATCTCGATGGGCACAATCTTTTCAAGCTGTTTGATACGGCTTTGCACCTGAACAGCCTTTGTGGGCTTATAGCGGAAACGCTCAATAAAGTCTTTAATATCGGCTATCTCCTTTTGCTGGTTTTCGTAGGCACGAATTTGTTGTTCGCGACGTTCAGCTCTCAGCGTAACATATTCGTTATACTTTACCTTGTAGTCGGTTACCTGTCCGCAAGTAATCTCTAAGGTGCGATTGGTAACATTGTTGATGAAGGCGCGGTCGTGGCTTACCAGCATTACCGCTTTGCTGCTTTGCTGCAAGAAGCGTTCCAGCCACTGAATACTTTCTATGTCGAGGTGGTTGGTAGGCTCGTCGAGCAAAAGCACATCGGGGCGACGCAGCAATATCTTTGCCAACTCGATACGCATACGCCAACCACCGCTAAACTCAGAGGTGGGGCGGTCGAAGTCGGTCTTTAAAAAGCCTAAACCTGTCAAGGTGCGTTCTATTTCTGCCTCATAGTTTTCGGCCCCCATCATCATATAACGGTCGTGCTCGTTGGTAAATTTCTCTACCAGTTGCATATAACTTTCCGATTCATAATCGGTGCGCGAAGCCAATTCTTCGTTCAGCTTATCAACCTTTGCTTTTATCTTATCAATGTCAGCAAACGCTTTTTGCGTTTCCTGTCGCACGGTGGTGTCGTCTTGTAGGTTCATCACCTGTGGCAGATAGCCAATGGTGGTGTCGGTAGGTATGGCTACATTGCCTGTTGTGGGCTTTTGCAGACCAGCAATTATTTTTAGCAATGTCGATTTTCCTGCACCGTTTTTTCCTACCAGTGCAATGCGGTCTTTATCGTTAACAACAAAACTAACATCGTGGAACAGAGGCTTTACGCCGAACTCCACTTTGAGGTTTTCAATAGAAATCATTTCGTCTTTTTACTTCTGTCTTTATTTCTCTACCACTTTCTTCATCGAAAGCTCTGAGATGAGGCAGTCGGGGTTAATCTTTGCCTTGATAACATACATGTTCTTTGTCTCAGTGCCATCGGTGCCCTTTACCACCTGCGCTGCAGTGAAATCGACGGTGTACTCATACTGAGCATCGCCAATTTCTTTCTTGCTGATTTTATAGTCGGCCATCGACATCCATGTCATGGTAGCCACGGTGGGCTTATACAGTTTCTGCATAAAGGTTACCACGTCAGAGCGGGTGGCGTCGGGCTTATTGAGGAACGACGTCATGAGCGGCGATACGGTGCTGGTGAGCAAGTCTTCATCTTTGCTGTTCAGCGCGTTGAAGAAGTTGCGGAACGTGCCATTAATGGCCTGTTTCTCTTCGGGCTGCACTGTTTGTGCGTTCAAACCCTTTACGGCCTCGTTTGCCTCGTTTATATATTCGCCTGTGGGGTGAGTCTCAATATAGGCTTCCATCGCCTCTACGCTGCCTTCGGCCTTTGCTGTAGCCCAGTCGATAGAGTCGATTTTATGCATAGCCAGTGCCTTGAAGGGCGAGTCGGGGTGCTGCTCAAGATACTGTTGCAGTGCGCTTTTTGTGCCTGCTACCACAGCGTTTGTCCAGTCCTGATCCATCTGTTTGATAAGGGCGAGATGAGCCTGAATAGAGTCGATATGCTCTTCAGGTGCCCCTTTGTAGGTATCGAGATAACTTTGCAGCACCATAGGATCGTTGCTGCTCATAGCATACTCGTATGCTTCGGTTTCTTTATTGCTCTGGGCGTTGCTATAGAAGGCGTAGCAGATGGCTACGGCCACCACAGCCACGATGAGCGATATGAGCACAATGCGCATTTTGTTCTTTGATGACGTATTGGGCTCTTGCTCGTTGTTTGTTTGGCTTTCGTTTGCCGAAGATGTTGTGGTTGTTGCAGTTGTAGAGGTCGTAGGGACAGCTGCCGAAGAAGTGGTAGAAGCAGTGGGGGCACTTTCTTCTTGAATGGTAGCCCGTGTGGTAAGATGATGACACTTAGGACATTCGGGCTCGTTCTTCAGATACGCATTGCCACATTGCGGGCACACGATGATGTGACCAGCTATTTCTATGCCACAAGCGGGGCAAACAGGTGCCTTGTCGCTTACGGCGTGTCCACATTCAGGACATTTAATTATTGCCATATTATATGTTTCCTTTCTTTTTTATTTTGTTATCCGTTTTGTCTAAATTATGTTCCTAAAACAACAATGCTTTTTATGTGTGAGCATAAATTGTTGATGGGTTATACGTTTATAGGCTCCTTAGCGTTGGTATCGTATCTCTCGCAGTCCATGTTTACCCATGAAGCGGCTCTTGTCTACATAACCATTAATGCCATTAATGCGCCCTTTACCCGTATATTGCCACATAGTGAAATCGCGATCGTCGATGAGTTCGGGCTCGCGTGTGGTGTATTGCGCTATCATAAGTGGGTAGCCATCAATCTTACCCGCCAAGTAGCGGTTATAAAAATTGGTGAAGGTGTATAGCAAGGGCTTTTGGTGGTAGGCCTCTGTCACCATGTCAAGAAATTTGAGTAGCGAGTCGCTAAACTCTTCTGTATCAAGTTTGCTCTTCGTCTCAATATCAATCATTGGGATAAGGTCTTGGTCGCGCGGCTTGCATTGTGCCTTAAAGTTTTCAAGCTGTTTCTTCAGTTCAGTCTTAGGGCGGAAGAAATGATATGAGCCCACTTTCAAACCATAACGATGTGCCAAATTGATGTTTAGCTGATACATCTGATCGATGTTGTCGCCGCCCTCGGTAGCTTTCAGATACACGTATGCCATCTTTGAGTTGTCGCCAATAGTCTCCCAAAATACTTCGCCTTGATAGTGGCTGAGGTCAATGCCGTGTATGTGTGTGCAAGTGTCTTCGCATTGTACGTTGAGGTCATCTTGTGCTGCTACTTGCAGAGGCAACATGATGAAAAGAAATAATATATATCGAATTGATTTCCAACTGAACTTTTTCATGACTGCAAAGTTACTGCTTTTTCTTGAAACGACGTTAGAAATGAGGCAGAAAATAGGCAAGGGGCGCACGGCAAACTATTGCTTACCGTGCACCCCTTGTTATTGTTTCGTTTCAGTTTGCTTTACGCTTTACTTTACGCTGAATTTATAGGCAACGTGGCTGTAATATTTCTCGCCAGGTTTCAGCCAAGGCGAAGGGAAATTAGCCTTGTTGGGCGAGTCGGGGAATTTCTGTGTCTCCAAACAAACAGATGCTCGTTCTTGATACTTAATGCCCTTCTTACCTGTAACGGTGCCATTCAAGAAGTTGCCTGTATAGCACTGTATGCCAGGCTCGTTTGTAAACACTTCCATGAAGATGCCCGATTCGGGTGAGTAGAGCGAGGCAGCCACCTGAGTGTCGTCGCCCTTGCCATCTTTATATGTGTTCAGCACCCAGTTGTGGTCGTAGCCTTTGCCGTATTTTATGGGTACAAAGGTAGTGTCGTTGATGGTGGTGCTAATAGCACGCGGTTCAGTAAAGTCCATAGGCGTGCCCTTTACTGTTGCTATTTCGCCCGTGGTCATAAAGGTGGCGTCGGCTGGTGTATATTGGTCGGCGTTGATGTAAAGCACCATATCGGTACCAGGCTTTGTGGGGTCGCCTGAGAGGTTGAAGTAGCTGTGGTTGGTCATGTTTACCACCGTTTCTTTATCTGTTGTTGCCTCAAACTTCATATCGAGGGTGTTGTCGCTGGTGAGCGTATAAGTTACGGTAGCCTTTACGGTGCCAGGGAAATTGTTGTCGCCGTCGGGCGAAACAAGGCTCATTGTTATGCAAGTGTCGTTTACGGCAACGGGCTCATAAATGCTGTATTGCCATCCTGAAGGGCCACCATGCAAGCAATGGCCGTAATTGTTGGTGGGCAGCTGTATGGTCTTGCCGTTTACCGTTATTTGGCCTTTGTTAATGCGGTTAGCATAACGTCCGATGGCAGCGCCAAAGTCGCTGGGGGTATGTGCGCTGTCGGCATACTCGTAAATGTTGTCGAAGCCTAATACTACATCGCGCAACTGTCCTTCCTTATCGGGCACGCTGACTGAAACCACGCGTGCTCCGAAGTTGGTGATGCATACCTCGGCTGTCTTGTTCTTTAATACAAACAGTTTTACGGGTTTGTCGTTGATAAGGGTGTCGAAACGTGCCGGGTCAAGTCCCGACTGTGTTAGTTCTTTTTGTTGTGTAGTGCAAGCAGTGGCCAATAAAGCCATGGCGCCTGCTGCAAGCAGCATGTTTTTTAAAGCTTTCATAATTTTAGGTGAATAAAAATGTTTAAATATAAATGAGGCTTTGAATGTGTTATTTTTGTTTATTGGTTCACTCATTATGAGTCAACTTGTAAGTTTCTTTTTTAATGTATATACCGACTTTTCTTGTTGTGGCATCTCGCTCTAATATGTCGTAGAGGATGCCGCCACAAGAAAAGTCAGCATTTATAGCATGTTATTATTGTTTATTCAGTGAGTATTAGCACACCTTGTGCGAGCCCTGGCTGATGACAACATCAATAACCTTAGGCTCTTTGCCATACTTGGCCGAATATTTTGCCTTAGCGTCGGCGATAAACTGATCGTACAATTCATCCTTCACCAGGTTGATGGTGCATCCGCCGAAGCCACCGCCCATGATACGGCTACCTGTTACGCCGTTTTCTTTAGCGATGTCGTTCAAGAAGTCGAGCTCTTCGCATGATACCTCATACTCTTTGCTCAGGCCCTCGTGTGTTTCATACATCTTCTGGCCTACAGTTTCATAGTCGCCAGCGTTCAGAGCGTCGCATACTGCCAGCACGCGGTCTTTCTCGCCCAGAACGAAGTGAGCGCGCTTGTAGTCTTCTTCGCCTACCTCGGCTCTTACCTCGTCAAGCTGCTCCCATGTGCAGTCGCGCAGAGTCTCAAATTTTGCTTCAGGATGCTTAGCGGCAATGTGCTTAACCACGTTTTCGCAGCTGTTGCGACGGTCGTTGTAGGGTGAACCTGCCAGCTCGTGCTTTACGCAAGAGTTGAGCAATACCAGTTTATAGCCTACAGGCTTGAAGGGGAAATATTCAAATTCGCGGCTGCGGCAGTCGAGACGCATCAGGCACTCTTCTTTGCCAAACACGCTGGCAAACTGGTCCATGATACCACAGTTTACGCCACAGTAGTTGTGCTCGGTAGCCTGTCCGGCCAGCACCATATCCCACTTGCTCACCTTGTTATCGCCAAACAAATCGTTCAGAGCAAAGGCGAAGCAACTTTCCAGAGCTGCCGATGACGACATACCAGCGCCTAAAGGCACATCACCAGCAAATGCTGTGTTGAAACCTTTAACGTCAACACCCAACTTCTTCATCTCCTGTACAATACCATAGATATAGCGTGCCCAGCTGGTGCGCGGACCTTCAGGGTCGTCAACCTTAAATTCTACGCGGTCTTTCAGGTCGATGGCATAGCACATAACGGTGTTTGTTCCGTTGGGGCGTACCTCTGCCATGATGCCTTTGTCAACAGCGCCTGGGAACACGAAACCGCCATTATAGTCGGTGTGCTCGCCAATGAGGTTGATACGTCCAGGAGAAGTGTAGATATTGCCTGTTTTTCCGTCAAAATGTTTGATAAAACGGCTTCTTACGAATTCGATATCCATAATAATAAGTGTGTTTAAGTGATTAATAATATATAGTAATAAAAAGGGGGCTTCGATAGTAATATCAATGGCTTGCTGCCCAGTATGTAGCGGGCTGCAAGCCATTGTGCGTTTTGTGATTGATTATTCTACAGGAATGTCTTTGTTTACATTCTTGCATCCTACAAGGCTGTAGTAGAGAATGTAAGCGAGCATAGCGATAACGAGCCAGTAGCTTGCGATGAAGCCAACTTCGTTAGCCAGCAGGTTTTGCAGCAATGGCATAACACCACCACCCACAACCATGGTCATAAAGAGACCAGAAGCTGCAGCAGTGTACTTGCCCAGACCCTCAACAGCGAGGTTGAAGATACCACCCCACATTACTGATGTGCAGAGGCCGCAGAGCACGATGAACAGACATTTTACAGGAACACCGCTTACCATAACGAAACCGTCGGCTGTGGTGTATGCTGGCATGCTCATGATGAGGTCGTTAGGCAAGAAGATGGTGATAAGCAGCAACGTGATTGCGGCTGTGGTCACTGTAAGCATCTGTGCGCGTGTAGATATTTTGCCACTTATAAGAGAGCTCGTGAAACGACCTACAAGCATCAACATCCAATAGATAGCAGCGATAGCACCACCGATAGCAGCACCGTTGGCCAGACCTACGCCACCCTGATCAGCAGAGTTAGCCAAATAGAATGTGAGCTGTGAAGGAATACCTACCTCAATGCCTACATAGAAGAAGATGGCAATAACACCAAGCAGTGTGTGGCGGAAAGCCAGCGGTGAACGTTCCAGTTTCTCTTCCTTCTCGCCAGCTTTGTGGAGGTGAGGTTCGGGTATGGTGGCAAATGCTATCACCACGATAGATACGGCAAATACGCCCATGGCAATGAACAGCAGCGGAGAAACGTCGCTCATGGCGGTATCCTTGGTTACGCTACCAATGAGAGCACCTACGAAGAGCGGAGTGAGGGTTGCTGAAAGCGAGTTGAGTGAACCACCTGTCTGGATAAGCTGGTTACCGCGGTTGCCACCACCACCCAGCATGTTAAGCATGGGGTTAACAACGGTGTTAAGCATACATACGCAGAAACCACATACGAAGGCACCGATGAGGTAGATGATGAAGTTGAGCATCACGGGCTCAGGGTATGTTATGGTCAAGCCAGTGTTCACCTCTTTGCCGATGGTGAAAGCTACGGTGTCAGCACCTACGATACTTGACAAATACTGTATTCCCAAGCCGACGAGACCTACGGCCATAGCCAAGATAGCGGTCTTCTTGTAACCGATTTTTGACAGCAACATACCAGCGGGTATGCCCATGAAGAGGTATGCTAAGAAGTTCATCATGTTACCCATCATACCAGCCCAAGCATACTGGTTACCCCAGATAAGGCCGAAGGGCGCTGCCAAGTTGGTTACGAACGAAATCATGGCAAAGAGGAACATCATCACAATAATGGCGATGATGCTACTTTGTTTTGTTGAGTTATTTCCCATTTCTTTTGTTTTTTTGATTTTGGTTTTATTAATGTTTAATTTGTATTTACTTCGTTTAGTAATGTTACGCCGTTATGCCTCTACACCGAAACGGTAGATAGTTTTCTGCGTATATTGACCATCAGGCTCGAGCACCACAGAGGGGAAATAGGGGTGGTTGGGCGAGTCGGGGAAGTGTTGTGCCTCGAAGCAGATAGCGCTACGGCGCGGGAAGGTGGCACCGTTCTGGCCTTTGTAGCCGTCGGCCCAATTGTCGGTATAAACTTGTACGCCAGGCTCTGTGGTAAACACCTCCATGGTGCGTCCGCTTACGGGCTCGGTTATCTTGGCAGCAAAGCTCAGTTCGCCTTCCTCTTTCTTGTTCAGCACAAAGCAGTGGTCGTATCCGGCACCGTTCTTAATCTGCTCGTTGTTGGCATCAATATCTTGTCCCACAGTTTTGGGTTGTCTGAAATCGAAGGGAGTGCCTTTTACAAAGCGTATTTCGCCAGTAGGAATTGAGGTTTCGTCGATAGGCAAATAATAGTCGGCATTAATCTGGCAAACCAAATTGTCGATAGTGGGGGTGGGGTTTGCTATGCCTGCCAGTGAGAAGAAACCGTGGCTTGTAAGGTTAATAATGGTTTTCTTGTTGGTTGTGGCCATATATTCTATGCCCAGCTCGTTGTCGTCGTTAAACGAATATACTACGGTGACGCGCACCTCGCCCGAGAAGCCTTCTTCGCCATAGGGGCTTACATATTTCAATACCAGTGTGCTGTCGTTCATCTGCAGCGCGTCCCAAACCTTGGCGTTGAAGCCTTTCTTTCCGCCGTGCAAGCTGTTGGGACCGTTGTTGATGGGCAGCTGATAATGCTTGCCGTGCAACTGGAACTGGCCTTTGCAGATGCGGTTGCCATAACGACCAATCAAGGTTGAGAGGTAGGGTTCGGGCGACTCTATTACATCTTTAATATTGTCGTGTCCTTGAATAATGTTTGCGTGTTTACCGTCTTTGTCGGGTACCATGATAGCAACGATGGCTCCGCCATAATTTGTGATGGCTACAACGTTGCCGGCATTGTTCTTCAGAAAGAACAAATCGGTGCTCTTTCCGTTTATTGTGGTTTGAAAGTCGGCACGTTTCAAACCACACAGTTTTTCTGTGTCTGTTAAGTTTGTCATAAGTAATATGTTTTTAGTTATATCTTATGTTCTTGCAAAGTAACTGAAAAAAAACGAATGTCACAAATGAAACATAGGAAAAAGTATTTTTGTGCGCGTTAAAAACCGTTAACCGTTGTTCGGTTTCCATCCTTGTCATTGCTTTTCTTTAAGTAAACGTATATTTTATGTATGCTTTTTCACCATTAACTGAACATGGTAGAAACAATGCCAAATACTTGGAAATGGTGCCAAACAATGGGTAATAATATTGAGCAACAAGAAACAACGTTGTACTACTTCGTCCTTTCGTTTATTACAATAAAGAAAGATGTCCTTGTTGATATTTTCTTGTTCAATGTTGTTGTGTCTTTTATATTCTCCGAAATTGCATATTTATGCAAAAGATGATGTTGGCTGAGTAAAATTGCATAAATATTCAATTTGTAGAATTTATATTCGTTAGTATAATAAATGTGAAAAATGTGATAAATCGAAAGTAATGCTATGTGGTTTGCTTTCACTTTTCAAAGTTGATACTCCTCATTTGAGAAAC
Organism: uncultured Prevotella sp.; assembly: GCA_934230965.1. Lineage (GTDB taxonomy): Bacteria > Bacteroidota > Bacteroidia > Bacteroidales > Bacteroidaceae > Prevotella. Next base: position 11,616 of record CAKQFW010000004.1, on the reverse strand, counting down.
CAAGGGTTTTAGGTCGTGAAACCAAGGGTTTCAGACTGTAAAACCAAGGGTTTCACAACGCGAAACCAATGCTTTCAGACTGTAATTTGATGCCTTTTACAAACTAATCTCAATGCTGTATATTTATGCAGAAAAGTGAATAAATATGCAAAGTGAAAAAGAAAGGTGTAAAAACACTTTTTATGAAGTTGTGATGGTCAATAGCTATGAAATATGTTTTCGTTTTATTCCCTTATTTTTAGTAAGTATGTTTTTCTTACTGTCTATTTATAAATGCAGTCTAAATTCCAGCAATTAATATTAATTAGTGTTAAGAAATAGGGGGTAATGTGCTACGTATAACTTAAAAACTTAACTTTGCAAAAGTTAAATCCACCAAAACCAAAGGGTTATGTACATAGGTGGAAATATTCTGTATTTTCGTTGTATTAATCATCAACCCCATTTTTAATATGAAGACAATAAAGTATTTATTATCGTTTATTTTGGTATTTTTCTCCTTCTTGTTTTGTTTGACCTCGTGCTCAGATGGTAACGATGATATTGATGGTGAGCTTGATGACGCTGAGCTCGCTTATCAGTATTTTGAGGCAAAAGGAAAAATGAGGTGGGATTTTTCAAAGATGACCCAAGCAGATGTGAATTTGATGTTAAATGGCATTTGGAGTAGGCAGTGGATAATTAGCGCCAATAATGATACGACGTTGAATCGTAAAGATTTGATTGAAATAACACAAGATGCTACCTATACATTACTAGATGCTGCCTATACATTAACAAGGGAAAAGGAGAGATATTATTATCGAGTTAAAAACGTAAAACTGGATGATAAATGCGTGTTCTTTACCCTTGATAACGACTCTGTTATACGATACGACAGTATCTTTTGGAGTACGTCTGATTGTGAATTGATGTCTACAAGTAAAGATGGTACACACTATATAGATACTAAAATCGGTTGGTGGAACTCGGATGATTCATATCGTTGGTGCAGTAGGTGGTTTAATAAGAAATACTAAATTGAATAAAAATAGATAGCAAGATGAAAACAATGAAATATTTATTATCGTTATGTTCGGTGATTTGTGCTTCTTTGATAAGTTTAACATCGTGTTCTAATGATGACGATGAAACAGGTTTTAAGTTTAATTACAGCGATCGTGCTTACCTGCATTTTCAAAAAGAGGGGCTTAAGAGAATGGATTTTTCAAACCTGACTCCGAATCAATTAGATTTAGTTATAAATAGCACTTGGAACAGGCGATGCATGATAAATGCCGACAATGACACAACGTTGTGTAAGAATGAGCAACTTGAAATAACAAAAGATGGTACGTATGCTGTGACGAAAGAAAATGTGAAGCGATCTTTCCGAATTAAAAATATGAAGTGGACTGATAAAAGTTTACTACTCACACTTGATAATGGTTCTGTTATACAATACGACAGTATTATATGGAGCACAAATGACTGTAGCTTAGTTTCTACAGATAAAGATGGAACACGCTATGTAGATGACAGAACTGTTTGGGAGGGTACAGCTGATTTGCTTTATTGGTGTAATAGTTGGGTGTATTATTAATCTTCTGTCGGTTATATTTTCATGTTTTGCTAAGTTTCGTTTAAAAAAACAATGTGAAGGGTGGGGTGGTTCATTATTTTTTGTTACTTTTGCAGATATCTAAGCCGACCCTATTGTTGTGCTGAAAATCAAAATTTATTAACTAACAGTTGCGCCCGACACGTATTAGGGTAGAAAACAATGCAAATGAAAATAAAAAACTTGGGCCGTGTGCTGTTTCTGGTTGTTTTGGTAGCGTGTTTCAGCGCTTGTGGTGACAAGACGGCAAAGTTGAAGAAAGCCATTGAACAAGCTAATAGCGAGTGTCCTGTATCGGCTGGCGAGATGGGCGAGCTCACCTCTTTTACTTATGACGAAAGTGATAATGTGATGGTGATGAAGTTTAGCTTGAACGAAGAATTGATAAAGGCTGATGTGCTGAAAACAATGCCTGACCAGATGAAAGCTTCGGCTGTAGCCATGGTGAAAACTGCTGATGGCGACATGAAAGAAATGATCGACTTGCTGAAAGAGGCAAAGTCGGGCATGCGCATTATATATAAAGGTAAGACTAGTGGCGAGACAGCCACTTTAACGCTGACTTATGACGAGCTGATGAATGCAGAGAAGGCTACTGATACCGACGATGCTCCCATGGATTATCTTGAAACACAGGTAAAGATGTTTAAGCCCCAGCTGCCTATGGAGATAGAGAAGGGTATGTCGATTGTTGACATTAACCTGAAGGGTCTTTATCTGGTGTATGACGTGTCGGTAGACGAAGATACGTATTCGATTGATGCGTTGAATGAGAGTAAGGATGAAGTAAAGAAATCGATAAAAGAATCGCTGGATAGTGATCCTACATCTAAGCAGCTGATATTGCAATGCAAAAAGGCCGGTAAGGGCATAGCCTATTGCTATAAAGGCGACCAAAGCGGCGATGAGTGCTTAATTAAGATTAAGGCTGAAGAGTTTAACTAAGCCGTGAGTGGGTCGAAACGCCCAATCATAAAAATAATTTATAGGTTACCGTTGTTACGCTCAAGATAGTAGGGGCGTGGCAACGGTAAATCGTTTTTACACATCCTTAACCCTTTGGCAGCCAAAAATATGTTTCATTTTATTTTGTTTTACCATGCCTTTGCTGTAACTTTGCATACGTTTTATAATACACATATATATTATTGATGATACGAATAGAAGATGTAGTGCAGCTTAGAGCCTTTGCGCGCCAAGACGGAGCGTTGATGGCATTGGTGTGGATAGCCAGTTTCTTGTTTACAGTATATGCCCCACAAAACGGCGTAGGAAGCTTGTTGGCCTTAGCCACTCCCTTTGTGCTGGGTTGGCGTCTTTGCGCTTTTCGCAATTATGCCCTTGATGGCGTAATTTCTTTTCGCCGCGCCTCTCTATATTGTGTTTACACCTTCTTTTACACCTCGCTCATCTTCGCTGTGGCCCAGTTTGTGTTTTTCAAGTTCTTCGATCATGGCACCTTTGCTATGATGCTGAACGACACAATACAAACCATAACGCCCGCCTATCGTCAGGCTGGTGTGTCGGTAGCCGAACTGAAAGAGGCTGCCGAGATGGTGCAGACCATTAGCCCCGTGCAGTGGGCCTTCACCTTTATGATGCAAAACATCTTTGTGGGCTTTGTATTGTCGCTTCCGGTGGCCGCCCTGTGCAGAAAAACAATTAAAAAATAAAGCAACCCAATATAACATAATAAAGAGGATATAAAAATGGATATTTCGATTGTAGTGCCCTTATATAATGAGGAAGAGTCGCTTCCCGAGCTTTACAAGTGGATAGAGCGTGTGATGAAAGCCAACGCGTTCAGTTTTGAAGTGATATTCGTTAACGATGGCTCTACCGACCACTCGTGGCAAGTGATTGAAGACCTGAGCAGCAAGTCGGAGAACGTGAAAGGCATCAAGTTTCGCCGCAACTATGGCAAGAGCCCAGCCCTGTATTGTGGCTTCAAAGAGGCACAGGGCGACGTGGTAATAACGATGGATGCCGACCTTCAAGACTCGCCCGACGAGATACCCGCCCTCTACCGCATGATTGTAGAAGAAGGCTACGACCTGGTGTCGGGCTACAAACAAAAACGTTACGACCCACTGTCGAAGACCCTTCCTACCAAGCTGTTTAACGCCACAGCGCGTAAGATTAGCGGCATACACAATCTGCACGACTTCAACTGTGGCCTGAAAGCCTACCGTCGTGATGTGGTGAAAAACATCGAGGTGTATGGCGAGATGCACCGTTATATCCCTTATCTGGCCAAGAACGCTGGCTTTGATAAGATAGGCGAGAAGGTGGTACACCATCAGGCGCGCAAGTATGGCACGTCAAAGTTTGGCCTGAACCGCTTCTTCAATGGCTATCTCGACCTCATCACCCTTTGGTTCTTGAGCAACTTTGGTAAGAAGCCTATGCACGTGTTTGGCTTCTTGGGCACCTTCGTGTTCCTCATTGGCTTTGTGTCGGCCTTCATCATCGGCGCCGACAAGTTGTGGTGCTTGGCTCACGGCATACCCCAGCGTCTGGTTACCGACTCGCCCTACTTCTACATCGCCCTCACGATGATGATGATTGGTACGCAGCTGTTCCTGGCTGGCTTCATTGGCGACTTGGTGAGCCGCTCGTCGCAGAACCGCAACGACTATCAAATAGAAAAAACTCTGCGATGCGCAAAATAAAACATTTATTATTACTGCTGTGTGGGGCGCTGATGGTGGCAGCTTGCTCTTCTATCGACTGTCCCCTGAACAGCCGCGTGATGAGCACCTGCAAGTTTGGCGACAATGGCGAGAAGGTTACCGACACCCTCACCGTGTCGACCACCCGTGCCGATGGTAACGACTCGGTGCTGGTAAACCGTGTGTGCGATGTTGACAGCATACAGCTGCCCATGAGCTATAATCATGCCGAGGATGTTTACATCTTCGACTTCCTGAATGAAGACAAGACGCACACCATCGACCACATAACCATTGTGAAGGATAATATGCCGCATTTCGAGTCGGTAGACTGCAGCCCCATCATGTTCCACAACATCACCGATGTGAGATATACCACCAATAAGGTGGAAAAAGTAACCATTAACAACAGCTATGTTACATATAACGACGCCAAAGCGCATCTCATCATTTATCTTAAGCGTGCTAACCAGTAGTCTCTTGCTATTGATGCCCGCCTTAGGAGCCCATGCACAACAAAAGAAACATATTGTGCAGCCCGCCGATACCGTGCCACTGTTTCGTGGTGTGGCTGTGTCGGCCGATGTGGTAGGTGTGGCACAGCTTGCCTTCAGCGATTATGGACAGTATGAGGCCGCCGTGCGCGTAAACTTGAAAGACAAGTTTTTTCCTGTTCTTGAGCTGGGCTATGGCAAGGCCGATGCCGAGAATGTAACCACGGGCATGAGCTACAAAACCTCGGCTCCCTATGCTCGAGTGGGTCTCGACTATAATTTGCTGAAAAACAAGCACGACGACTATCGCGTGTATGGTGGCTTGCGTTACGCCTTTACCTCATACAAGTATGACGCTTATACCACGGGCATTAAAGACCCTGTGTGGGGCGACGATGCTGGCTATCGTCTTGAAGACGTGAAATGTAACTGCCACTGGATGGAAGCCGTGGTAGGGGTTGATGCCAAGATAGCTGGTCCGCTACGTTTGGGCTGGAGCGTGCGTTACCGTCGACGCATAGCACACAACGATGGCGATGCTGGCAACACGTGGTATATACCAGGCTTTGGCAAGCAAGGCGACACCCGTTTGGGCGGCACCTTCAACATTATTATTGAGATTTGATGCGCCACACACTACACCCCTTCACCCCACTATTATAATAATAACACGCGCCCGCGCATACATTATATAATATATAAGGATAACAAGATACGATATTAAGGACCCGCATGGATAACAAACAAAAAATAAAGTGGGGGCTACAGTTGCCCTTTCTGCTCTTTCTGCTGTTAGGCACCATTTTTATTATACGCCACCAGCGCAACACCCCTTATCAGCATAACACGGGCTATATCTTCGGCACGATATATCACATTACGTATCAGTATGATACCGACCTGAATACCGAAATATTAGCCGAGCTGAACAAGGTAGATGCCTCGCTGTCAATGTTTAACAAGCAGTCGGTTATCACCCGTGTAAACAATAATCAGAATATAGAGGTAAACGATATGTTTACTGATGTGTTTACGCTGGCCGAAAAGATATCTAAAGATACCAATGGCGCCTTTGATATTACGGTGGCGCCGCTGGTCAATGCTTGGGGCTTCGGCTTCAAGAACGGTCAGCTGCCTACACGTGCCAAGGTTGATAGCCTAAAAGCTTTTGTGGGCTATCACCACGTAACACTTGTTGACAAGCATGTGAAAAAGGCCGACCCACGCACCACGCTCGACTGTGGCGCCATAGCCAAAGGTTACGGCTGCGACATGGTGGCCGAACTGCTGCGCCGCAAGGGCGTGGCCAACTTTATGGTAGAGATTGGTGGCGAGGTGGTTACCAGTGGCATTAGCGACCGACGTCTGCCCTGGAAGATAGGCGTTACAAAGCCTTCTGACGACTCGCTCAACCAGAACCAAGAGCTGCAAGCCGTGCTCAACGTTACCGATAAGGCCATGGCTACCAGCGGAAACTATCGCAACTTTTATTATAAAGATGGTAAGAAATATGCTCATACCATCGACCCTCATACAGGTTATCCCGTGCAGCACTCTTTGCTCTCGGCCACCGTCTTGGCCGATCGTTGCGCCGTGGCCGATGCTTACGCCACATCGTTTATGGTTATGGGCATTGAAAAAGCTAAAGAGGTGCTGAAGCGTAACCCTAAACTGATGGCCTACTTTATCTATGCCGACGAGCAAGGCAACTATAAGGTATGGTATTCGCCATCAATGCAAGGAAAAATTATAGAAGAGTAACTGAGTAGTAGGAGTGGGCATTAGTTCTTGCAAAAAATGTTGAAAGCAAACACCTCTTCATCAAACGCCGAGCTGCTGGCGTCGCTGCCGCTGTTCTTAGGTATGACCCGTGCACACATTGCCGAGCTTACCACCGCCTTCACACTCGGCATACACCGTTGTGCCGAAGAAGAGGTGGTGGCAGCAGAGGGGCAACCTTGCACGCGTCTTACCATTGTGGCCGACGGTGGCATACGCGTGTGCTCGCGCCCCGATGATGGCCGTTATAGCGTAGAAGAGGCGCTGCAAGCACCGTATATTATACAGCCCGAACACCTGTTTGGCCCCAGCACACGCCACACGCGCACCTTCACGGCACATGAGGGTTGCCTGTTGCTGAGCATTGACAAAAACGATGTTATGCAGATGTGTGCTCGCTATCAGGTGTTTCACATCAACCTTCTTAACGCCATCTGTGCCCAGGCGCAACGCTTTGCACACACACCGTGGCGCCATACACCCGATGCCACACGCCCCCGCATCATACGCTTCATCTTGAACCACTGCCTTACACACACGGGCAGCAAACGCATCAATATACGTATAGAGCAGTTGGCCCACGAGCTGAACGAAAGCCGTAGAGCCGTTTCTGACGAATTACACCTCATGCACAACGAACAACTAATAGTCTTGAAACGCGAAACCATTATAGTTGAGCACCTTGAAAAACTATTGAGATAACAGCTATATATTGTCTTTTGGTTTATCTCTATTAACCTATCTTTTATTGGTAAAAAGGCGGCTGTAATAGCTTGGCTTGTTTTTATTTATGTACTTATGCCGATTTTTGCGTTGTTTGTAAATACTTGATGCATAAGTATATACAAGCAATGTGTTCTTGAAAACTTGTACATGTTATGTACTCATGAAGACTATGAGTGCATTTTTTATATAAATTTGCAACCACAAAACAAAACGCAATTAATTATTGCCGTTAAACCCTAAAGTAAGCACCACGCGTAGTGTAACAATATCTCGTGGTGCAACAACCATCGTAGTGTAATAACCCAATAAAGTAATGACCTAAAGTAATACTATTGTTTTTTTGACGCTTCTTTATAGCAACCGCTAATATCGAAAATCAATAATCAATAATAATATAATGCTTACCCTACAAATATAAGGTTATGTGCAAATATTACTACATGGTAAAGATGCAAGCAATGTAAATAAACAATCAATCAATATATAATAACTTAACAACAGGCTGCGTTTGTGTTGAATGTGAATGCTGTTGAGCGCCTTCTGATTGTGGGCGATGCCGTGTGGGGTGGATGGCACATCCCGAACAGTTTTATCATGGTAAATACCGATGAACAACCCGATGTGTGGAAGGCTACGGTTAGCCTTAATGCCAATGCTGGCTTTAAACTTCTTACCCAAACTTGCTGGGGTGGCCTCGAATTTCGTGCTGGCAATGAAGACGTAATGCTAACAGCTGGTGTACCTTCAACCCTTGTTTCGTCAAACGATGATAACGGTAAAGACTGCAAGTTTAAGGTTTCAGAGAAAGCCAATTATGATGTGGTATGCGACCTTGTGAACAACAAAATTACTGTTACAAAGGCTGCATATCAAGATACTGATATTAAGCATCCCGCCTTGTGGATGGTAGGTAGCGCCACACCAGGCAACTGGAGCGTTGATGATGGCACAATTCTTGTTCAAGATGCTACCAATCCGAATGTCTTTGCCACCACTGTCGACTTTGTAGAGGGCGAGATGAAAATTGCCGTTAACAAGTATGGTGCCTTCGACCAAACCTTCTATCTTCGCGATGTTACCGATGATACCAAGATGGTTTTCGGAGGCGACGACAACAAATGGTATATCACAAAGGCAGGCAAGTATGATGTGAAAGTAGACGTTTCGGCAATGACAATCTCTATTAAAGAGCATGCCGATGTAGAGACTGGCATCTCGGCTGTAAACAATGAGCAAAGCGTTGCCATATCTCACTTTACTATTGCTGGTGCTAAAACAACAGGCACAACCAAAGGCTTAACCATCGTTGTTGACAGCAAAGGTAAGGCTAAGAAAGTGATGAAATACTAACCAATGAAAGATACCGCACCTATTTATATACTGTCTTATATCACCGTGCACAGTTTAATGACATCTTGTTCAAAGGAGTCGCGGTTGATGGCTCGGCTTTTCACTTGCGAGCGATAGTTGTAAATGGTGCGTGGCGTGTAGAACAGCAGGGCAGCTATCTCGCTGCTCTCGCTCACGCCTAACCTTACCAGTGCAAAGATGCGCAGCTCGGTGGTGAGCAGTGTTTCGCCCTTTCGTGGCCATATTTTGGCGTCGGGCAGCAGTAAGCGGTTAAATTCGTCAACAAAGGTGGGGTAGAGGTCAAGAAAGGCTTTATCAAAGCGGTGCAGAAACGAGGCGGCGTCTTCGTCGGTAAGTTTCGACGATGATGCCATTGATAACAATTCTTTTATTTGGTTGGCCTTTATTTTTCGTTTCACCAGCAGTTCAAACTTTGCCAGTCGGTCAATAAAGTTGGCACACAAATCAATATATAGCTTTGCCAGGTGCTCGCGTCGGCGGTTTGTGTCAAGCAGACGGTCGTTCAGCGTGTGCAGTCGGTTGTTCAGCGAGGTAAGCTCACTGTTTGTTTCAGACAGTTGTCGGCGTTTTGTGCTGAGCTGTCGGTTTTGCTTCATAAAGAAATAAACAAACACGATGAGGATGATGGCCAGCGCCGACACCCCTGTGGTGGTAATGCGTAGCATGGTGTTGCGCCGTTTCATAATCTGCTTATAGGCATCAACGATGACGGGCAACTTCTGCGATATCTCAAGTATGCGTAGGCGGTTGTTAAACTGTTTGGCATCTTCCATGGCAAAATAGATGTAGCATTCAGCCCGCTCAATATTATCTTCGCCTTGCTGATATAGCAGCATGGCCAGGTCTTGCAGGGCCATGTTTTCGCGTGTGCAGTTCAGTAGGTCGCTGTGTGCGGCCTCGGCCAGATAATATTCGCAACGCTTTATGTCGCCTTGTGCGCTATAGTTGTGCGCTATGGCACAGGCCGCCATGGCATAGGGGCGGCTGTCGGGTGGCATGGTGGCCAGCACGCGCTGGTAACAGTTTAGCGCGTTACGATTATCGTTTTTCACATATATATAATATTCGCCACGATAATATTCGCCCTCGGCCGATGCGGCTATGTAGGGCATGGCCTTTTCAAGATATTGCCCAGCGCGCTCGCGGTAGCGTGGGGCATAAGTAGCATCATTGCAATAGTCGGCCCAGTAAAGATAAATATGAAAGTGGGCTATGTGGCTTTTAAACACGGCTTCGTGGTCGTGGTCGTCAAGAGATACACTGTCGAGCAAGGCTATGGCCTGAGGGTAGAAGCCTCCCATGCCCAGCAGTTCGGCCTTGTTGATGGTGGCCAATTGCTGATAGTGGCGGTTAGCTGTTTTTGTGGCCATGTGGTGCACCTTATTAATATAATGTAGGGCCGAGTCGAATTGTAAGACATAATATTCGTTGTATATGTCGTAGCATAGCGACAGGCGCTCGTTATCATTGGTTGAGCGTTGTAGCGAGCGTCGCAGCATGTCAATCTTCATGGCCTTGCGGGCATGCTGTTCGGGAGCCTGTAGCATGGCATTGTCAAGCTTCAGCAGTTGGGCTTCGTTGTTTTGCGCCCATGTGCTTGCAGTGTGTAACAGTATGAATAAGGTGGTAAGTAATAATCGGATTATCATTTTGCTTATGGTTTCTTTTTTAAGTATAACAAGGCAAAGGTAAATAAAAAAAACAAATAGTGTTTCGTTAAACTCATAAAAATGCAGTAAAGCAATGAAAATGTGTTTAGGTAAACTTTGCATCGTATGTACTTTTTACGATTGCTATCATATAAAAATATGTTGTTAAACAGCGTGTTACGTTGCTTTTCATGTATCTGCTATGTACTTTCTCCTTACTTTTCAATAGTTTATACAAATATTAATATTATATTTGCAAACAGAAAGAATTTATTACTCAAATATCAACAAAATCATAATAACAAACAAAAAACGAGATGAAAAAGTTACTATTATCGGCGTTTGCCCTCTTTATGGCCCTTGGTGGTGGAGCGCAAACCGTAACCTCGCCTAACGGCAATGTTAGTGTGAAGTTCTGGCTTCAGGACGGACGACCCACTTATGAGATGAGCTACAAGCAGAAGGCTGTTGTGAAACCCTCGCACCTTGGCCTTGAGCTTGCCAAAGACAAGCACGCCAGCAACGGCCAGAACGAGCAGAACCTTATGGACGGCTTTACGGTGAAAGACCAAAAGACCGCAACCTTTGACGAGACCTGGACACCTGTTTGGGGCGAGACCAAGACCATACGTAATCACTATAACGAGATGGCTGTTACGCTTAATCAGGCTTCGATGAACCGTGACATCGTTATCCGCTTCCGCGTTTATGACGAGGGTATGGGCTTGCGTTATGAGTTTCCTCAGCAGCAGAAGCTCAACTATATCATTGTGAAAGAAGAGCACACACAGTTTGCTATGGCTGGCGATCATACCGCTTATTGGATACCGGGCGACTATGACACTCAAGAGTATGAGCACGTAATATCAAAGATGAGCGAGATACGCGGCAAGATGAAGTCGGCCGTTACAGACAACTCGTCACAAACCACCTTCTCGCCCACAGGTGTGCAAACATCGCTGCAGTTGAAGACAGCCGATGGCCTTTACATCAATATTCATGAGGCAGCATGTATCAATTTTCCCACCATGCACCTGAACCTCGACGATAAGAACATGGTGTTTGAGTCGTGGCTTACACCCGATGCTACTGGCATGAAGGGCTATGTGCAGACTCCGTTCAACACGCCTTGGCGCACGGTTATGGTGAGCGACGACGCTCGCGACATTCTTGCATCTAACCTCATCTTGAACCTCAACGAGCCTTGCAAGATTGAGGACACATCATGGATCCATCCCACAAAATATTGTGGCGTGTGGTGGGAGATGATTGCTGGCGGACGCCAGTGGAGCTACACCTTCGACCTGCCTTCTGTGCATCTCGAC
>CAKQFW010000003.1 GCA_934230965.1 uncultured Prevotella sp. | reverse complement strand
CCAGCCCCGTCAGCAAGGTGGCTATCAGCCCCGTCAGCAAGGTGGCTACCAGCCCCGTCAGCAGGGAGGCTACGGTCAGCGTCAGCAGGGCGGCTATGGTCAGCGTCCTCAGGGAGGTTATGGTCAGCGCCCACAGGGAGGTTATGGCCAGCAGCGTGGTGGCTACGGTCAGCATGGCGGCTATCGTCAGCGCACTGCCGATTACGATCCCAATGCTAAGTATAGCATGAAGAAGCGCATCGAATATAAAGATATAAACATCGATCCCAACGAGCCCATCCGTTTGAACAAATACCTGGCCAATGCTGGTGTATGCAGCCGCCGCGAGGCCGACGAATTCATCCAGGCAGGTGTAGTAACCGTTAACGGCGAGGTGGTTACCGAATTGGGAACAAAGGTGATGCGCACCGACGAGGTGAAGTTCCACGATCAGCCTGTAACACTTGAAAAGAAAGTATATGTGTTGCTGAACAAACCCAAAGACTATGTTACCACCAGCGACGACCCACAACAGCGTAAGACGGTGATGGACTTGGTACAAAACGTATGTCCTGAGCGCATCTACCCCGTAGGTCGTCTCGACCGCAATACAACGGGTGTGCTTCTGCTCACCAATGATGGCGACTTGGCATCAAAGCTCACCCATCCTAAATTCTTGAAGAAGAAGGTATACCACGTATATCTCGACAAGAACGTTACTGCACACGACATGCAGCAGATTGCCACTGGCATACAGCTGGAAGACGGCGAAATCAAGGCCGATGCTATCGAATATGCCAGCGACACCGATAAGAGCCAGGTGGGCATCGAAATTCATAGCGGTAAGAACCGTATCGTACGTCGTATCTTCGAGAGCCTCGGCTATCGCGTAGTGAAGCTCGACCGCGTGCAGTTTGCTGGCCTCACCAAGAAGAACCTCCGTCGTGGCGACTGGCGTTTTCTCACCGAGAAAGAGGTGGAGATGCTGCGCATGGGAGCGTTTGAATAATATCACTTGTTTACTTACAGCATGTTTTAACGACATGCGAAAATAGAGAAACAATAAAAGCAATGAAAAGAACAAAAGTTGTTGATGCGCTTATGCGCACCGATTTTGGAGCAGACGTTTGCGTAAAAGGTTGGGTACGCACTCACCGCAGCAGCAAAGCTGTCGACTTTATCGCGCTGAACGACGGCTCAACCATCAAGAACATACAGATTGTGGTTGACCCCGCCAAGTTTGATGCCGAAATGCTCAAGCAAATTACTACAGGTGCTTGTATTTGCGCCACAGGTAAATTGGTAGAAAGCCAGGGCAAGGGCCAGACATCGGAGATACAATGCGACAGCCTTGAAATATATGGCCTGTGTGGGTCAGACTATCCCATGCAGAAGAAGGGACAAACCTTCGAGTATATGCGCCAGTATGCACACCTGCGTCTGCGCACCAACACCTTCGGTGCTGTAATGCGTATACGCCACAACATGGCAATGGCTATCCATACCTATTTCCATGAGCATGGCTACTTCTACTTCAATACACCGCTTATCACCGCCAGCGACTGTGAGGGTGCAGGACAGATGTTCCAGGTAACCACCAAGAACCTCTATAACCTGAAGAAGACAGAAGACGGTAAGATTGATTATAGCGACGATTTCTTCGGAAAGCAGACCTCGCTGACCGTGAGCGGACAGCTGGAAGGCGAGCTGGGAGCTACTGCTCTGGGCGCCATCTATACCTTTGGTCCTACCTTCCGTGCCGAGAATTCAAACACACCGCGCCACTTGGCCGAGTTCTGGATGGTAGAGCCTGAGGTGGCTTTCCTCGACCTCGACGGCTTGATGGAACTGGAAGAAGACTTCATCAAATACTGTATCCGTTGGGCCTTAGAGCACTGCAAAGACGACCTCGCGTTCTTGAACCAGATGATCGACAAGGGCTTGCTCGAGCGTTTGCAGGGTGTGCTCAATTCTGACTTCGTTCACCTGCCCTACACCGAGGGCATCCGCATCTTGCAAGAGGCTATCAAGAACGGCAAGAAGTTTGAGTTCCCATGCGAGTGGGGCGACGACCTTGCCTCTGAGCACGAACGCTTCTTGGTTGAGGAGCACTTCAAGCGCCCGGTTATCATGACCAACTATCCTAAAGCCATCAAGGCCTTCTACATGAAGATTGATGACCAGGAGTCGGGCTTCGGTGGCAAGAGTGGCCAAACCGTTCAGGGCACCGACGTGCTGTTCCCGCAGATTGGCGAGATTATTGGTGGCTCGGTGCGTGAAGAGAGCTACGACAAGCTGATGGGCGAGATTGAAGCCCGCAACATCCCCATGAAGGATATGAACTGGTATCTCGACACCCGCAAGTATGGCTCATGCCCCCACGCAGGCTTTGGCCTCGGCTTCGAGCGCCTCATCCTGTTCGTAACAGGTATGCAGAACATTCGCGACGTCATCCCCTTCCCCCGCACACCCAAATCGGCTGAATTCTAAACCCACGTTTGCTTTCACCCTTGTTGCACAGCGCTTACCAGCATGCTTATGGTATAGCGCCCACCACAAATAGGATAAAGCACAATAACAATTGTGATAAAGCAAATATAATAATGTAAGAAAAACACATTATTATATATATTATACATAAAGAGAGAGTGCCGTAACAAAACCCACTGTGGTTATTGTTACGGCACTTTTTTATTTATAAAGTTTTGAACAAGGCTTCAGTTTGCACACAAAAACATAAAAAAGACACTGCACAAAACACGCGCTTTGTGCAAATAACGTGCACAAGCAAAGACCGTTTGAGCATTTTTCAAGCCTTATATTTGGCTGCCTAACAGAAAGTTGTTACTTTTGCATTTTGAATATTTTACAATAATAATATATATTATGAGTTTGAAAATTGTTGTACTTGCCAAGCAAGTACCCGACACAAGAAATGTCGGAAAGGATGCCATGACCGCCGAAGGAACGGTGAATCGTGCCGCCTTGCCCGCTATCTTCAACCCCGAAGATTTGAACGCATTGGAACAAGCTCTGCGCCTGAAGGAACAGAACCCTGGCTCCACTGTAGGAATTTTGACCATGGGTCCTCCCCGTGCTGCCGAAGTAATACGTCAGGGCTTGTACCGTGGCGCCGACACAGGCTGGTTGCTGACCGACCGTTTGTTTGCTGGTGCCGACACCCTGGCCACCTCTTACGCACTGGCCACCGCCATCAAGAAGATAGGCGATGTTGACGTAGTGATAGGCGGACGCCAAGCCATTGACGGCGACACCGCACAGGTGGGCCCCCAGGTAGCACAGAAGCTGGGCCTCTCACAGGTGACCTATGCCGAAGATATTACCAAGTGTGAAGATGGCAAGCTCACCATACGCCGCCACATTGATGGTGGTGTTGAGACCGTAGAGGCACCCCTTCCTCTCGTGGTTACCGTTACAGGCAGCGCCGCTCCTTGCCGCCCCTGCAACGCCAAACTCGTGATGAAATATAAGCGTGCCACTGCTCCTATGGAGCGCCAGGCCGACGATGCCTACAACTATCTGTATGACGAGCGTCCGTACCTTACCCTGAACCAGTGGACCGTGGCCGACGTCGATGGCGACCCGCAGCAGTGTGGTCTCAGTGGCTCGCCCACCAAGGTAAAGGCTGTGAAGAACATTGTGTTCCAGGCTAAAGAGAGCAAGACCCTTACTGGCAGCGACGCCGACATCGAGGGCCTGATAAAGGAATTGTTGGACGAAAAAATCATTGGATAATGAACAACGTATTTGTATATTGCGAGATAGAAGGCACTCAGGTACAAGAGGTGTCTCAAGAACTTCTCACCAAAGGCCGCAAGCTCGCCAATCAACTTGGCGTTGACCTTAATGCCATCGTTGCCGGCACAGGCATCAAGGGCAAGGTAGAAGACCAGATTTTGCCCTACGGCGTCGACAAGCTCTTTGTGTTCGATGCTGAAGGATTGTTCCCCTACACATCGGCTCCTCACACCGATATCCTTGTTAACCTGTTCAAGGAAGAGCAGCCGCAGATAGCCCTCATGGGCGCCACCGTTATTGGTCGCGACCTCGGTCCTCGCGTTTCGTCATCGCTCACCAGCGGCCTTACCGCCGACTGCACCGAGCTTGAGATTGGCGACTACGACGACAAGAAGACAGGCACCCACTACGACAACCTGTTGTATCAAATTCGTCCCGCCTTTGGTGGAAACATCGTGGCCACCATCGTTAACCCCGACCATCGCCCCCAAATGGCTACCGTGCGTAGCGGCGTAATGCAGAAGGCCATCTACGAAGGCGAGGCTAAACACGAGGTAGCATACATGGACGTTGCCAAGTATGTGCCCCAGGCCGACTTTGTGGTAAAGGTGCTCGACCGCCACGTAGAGGCTGCTAAGCACAACCTCAAGGGTGCTCCTATCGTGGTAGCTGGTGGTTACGGTGTAGGCTCGAAGGAAAACTTCGACATGCTGTTCCAACTGGCCAAAGAGCTTCATGGCGAGGTAGGTGCCAGCCGTGCCGCTGTTGATGCTGGCTGGTGCGACCACGACCGTCAGATTGGTCAGACAGGTGTTACCGTGCATCCCAAGGTTTACATTGCTTGTGGCATCTCAGGACAAATTCAGCACATCGCTGGTATGCAAGATTCGGGCATCATCATCTCTGTAAACAGCGATCCCGAGGCTCCCATCAACAAGATTGCCGACTATGTCATCACTGGCACTGTAGAAGAGGTACTGCCCAAACTGATTAAGTATTATAAGGCGAATAACAAGTAAAAGCCCCTCCCCCGCGCCGCTTTCGCGGCTTTCCCCTCCCCTTAGGGCGGGGAGTGATGTGCTTACTTGGCTTTTCACTATTCCCTAAAGATATTTATATCATACTATTCATTTGGTATACTATTCATTTGATACTATATTCATTTGGTACAATATTCATTTAGTACTATATTCATTTGGTGCACTATGTTATATAAATGATATATTATATGTGTGATATTAAAGCTGATTACTTCACATCGTCACCTGATATATACGCATTATTAAAAGAAAATGCGCGTAAAAACAGGAATAACATGACCGATGCAGAAACGGTTCTTTGGGAATATCTTCGGTCATGGCCTCGGCCAAACCGATTTCGCCGACAGCATATCATTGGCGACTACATTGTAGATTTTGCTTGTTTAAACAGCAATCTTGTCATTGAAGTAGATGGTGAATATCATTTCACTCAACAACAAACCATGCTGGACAATCAACGCACACAATACTTAGAAAGTAAAGGATTTCTGGTCTTGCGGTTTACCAATCAACAGATTATGGAGAACGTCAACGATGTAGTAAGAAAAATTAAAGAGGCTATTTACAACGAGAGCAGATAAACAGAAATAATAATTTTAATAAAAAACCCACTCCTGTCCATTTGTGATATTCTTTCGCAAAAACGGAAGTTAAAAAGCATATCACTCCCCGCCCTAAGGGGAGGGGAAAGCCGCGATAGCGGCGGGGGTGGGGCTTCAAATTATGGCTAACTATTATACCGACCACCCGGAGTATGATTTTTATCTGAATCATCCGGAAATGAAGCGCGTGGTAGAGCTCAAGGAGCGCAACTTCGCCGACAAAGATAAATATGAGGATGCACCCGTCGACTTCGACGATGCTATCGAGAACTATAAACGCGTGCTCGACATCACTGGCGATATTGCTGCCAACATTATCGAGCCCAACGCTGAAGACGTTGACCTTGAGGGCCCGCACCTCGTTGATGGTCGTATGCACTACGCATCAAAGACCTACGAGAACATTGAGGCCACTCGCCAGGCAGGCCTGTGGGGCATCTCTATGCCTCGCCGCTACAACGGTCTGAACATGCCCATCACCCCCTACTCTATGGCATCAGAGATAGTGTCGTGCGCCGATGCTGGTTTCCAGAACATCTGGTCGCTGCAAGACTGTATCGAGACGCTGTACGAGTTTGGTTCTGAAGAGCAGCGCCAAAAGTACATCCCCCGTGTGTGCGCTGGCGAAACCATGTCGATGGACCTTACCGAGCCCGACGCTGGCTCTGACCTGCAGCGCGTAATGCTGAAGGCCACCCAAGATGCCGATGGCACCTGGCGCCTGAACGGTGTGAAACGTTTCATCACCAATGGCGACTCAGACATTCACCTCGTGCTGGCCCGCTCTGAAGAGGGCACCCACGACGGCCGTGGCCTCTCAATGTTCATCTACGACAAGCGCGACGGTGGCGTTACCGTGCGCCACATCGAGCACAAGCTGGGCATACACGGTTCGCCCACCTGCGAGCTGGTTTATAAGAACGCCAAGTGCGAGCTGTGCGGCAGCACCCGTCTCGGCCTTATCAAGTATGTAATGGCATTGATGAACGGCGCCCGTCTGGGCATCGCAGCACAGTCGGTAGGCGTAAGCCAGGCCGCCTATAACGAGGCCCTGTCATACGCCAAAGAGCGCAAGCAGTTTGACACCCGCATTGTCGAGTTCCCCGCTGTTTACGATATGGTGAGCCGCATCAAGGCCAAGCTCGACGCTGGCCGCAGCATCCTCTATCAAACAGCCCGCTACGTCGACATTTACAAAGCCCTTGAAGACATCTCGCGCGAGCGCAAGCTTACCGCCGAAGAGCGTCAAGAGCTGAAGAAATACTCACGTCTGGCCGACGCCTTCACGCCGCTGGCCAAGGGTATGAACTCAGAGTATGCTAACCAGAACGCCTACGACGCCATTCAGGTACACGGTGGTTCAGGCTTCATCATGGAGTATAAGAGCCAGCGCCTCTACCGCGACGCCCGCATCTTCTCTATCTACGAGGGCACCACACAGCTTCAGGTGGTAGCCGCCATACGTTACATCACCAATGGCACCTACCTGGGCATCATTAAAGAGATGCTCGAGCGCCCCGTAGCCGAAGAGCTGCAGCCGCTGAAGGTGCGCATCGAGAAGATGGTAGAGCTGTACGAGCAGGCACTGAAGTATGTAAAAGAGGCCGAGAACCAAGAGATGCAAGACTTCTTGGCACGTCGTCTCTACGACATCACTGCCGAGATCATCATGTCGCTGCTCATCCTCGAAGACGCTACACGTGCTCCCGAGCTCTTTGCTAAGAGCGCCAACGTGTATGTGCGCTATGCCGAGGCCAACATCATTGGTCACCACGCATACATCATCAGCTACATACAAGAAGATCTGCCCAACTTCCGTGCCGAGTAAAGCACCGAAGCACAAGCAACATACAAACGCCAGCGCAAGCTGTCTCTCACACAAAGAGAACGCTTGCCTGGCGTTTTTTGTTACCTTGATATTTCAAGAGTGGGACCCCGTACCCTACGATAGCAATTATCAGCTTACCGCCAACTATGACGTAGCACGTAAAGAATGGGGCGGCACATGGCGCATACCCTCCATGGCCGACTTGAAAAAACTATACTATGCATGCGTAGATGCCAGCTTTAGCAACATTGGCTCAGCTGAAACTTCAACTGCTGCTCTAAAGCCACTACCCGATGATGGAAATATTACAAAGGGTGGCATCTATTGGGTGCCACAAAACAAGACTGTCGATGGTTACCCCTACAACGTGGCAGGTGTGCTCTTCGTTATGATGGAAGGCACTCACCAACGCCTCTTCTTCCCTGCTGCTGGTAATATTCAAAACGTAAGGCGCGATGGCACGAACACCCTGTGTACCTACTGGAGTGCCAATGTTCACGCCGATGACCTTCAAATTGCCTATCCTTTATATATCGGCAAAGATGGTATCAGCATGAACCAAAAATTGCCTCGCTGCTACGGTTTCTCTATCCGCCCCGTATCCGACTAATCCAACTAATCGCCGCCCTCCGATTTTTTGCATAAATATACAGAAATAGGCCCCATGGAGAGTGGATTTTAAAGGGCATCGAATTACAGTCTGAAAGCATTGGTTTCAGGCTGTGATATGCCGCATATTAGCGCCTAATATCGGCCGAATCACGACGTGAAACCAAGCGAATCAGAAATGAGAGGTATCAATAATAAAAACTGTAAGCAATCAACAACGGTTTGCTTACAGTTTATAAGTTTTTAGCCTAATCTTTGGTGAACGAATGTTAAATACCCGTTTTGCATATTTATACAGTTTTATGTATATTTATGCAAAACGGGTATTTCGTTTTGACCTCGTAACGCACCCACGTGGCAGCGTTTTCAAAAAAACGCATACCTATATATACTAAACACGGCGAAAACGCGTTTATATTTATATACGAAACTGAGAAAGAAACGCCATCATGATTGATTATATAAAGGGTGAACTGGCCGAACTCACCCCTGCCATGGCCGTTGTTGAGGCCGCTGGTGTAGGCTATGCCTTGGGCATCTCGCTCAACACCTACACCGCCATTCAAGGTAAAAAAGACGTAAAACTGTTTGTACACGAGGTGTTAGTGGCTGGTGGCCGCGACGACTCGTATACCCTCTTTGGCTTTGCCTCAAAGCAAGAGCGGGCCTTGTACCGATTGCTCATTAGTGTGTCGGGTGTGGGCGGAAATACCGCTCGCATGATATTGTCGTCGGCATCGCCCGCCGACCTCAGCAACGCCATTGCTTCAGGCAACGAGCGCCTGCTGAAAGGTGTGAAAGGCATTGGTCTAAAGACTGCTCAGCGCATCATTGTCGACCTGAAAGACAAGGTGCTGGCCTTAGGCATAGCCCAAGAGGTGACCATGACCGATGGCGGAGCCGCCATAGCCGTAAACAACGAGGTGATGGACGAGGCCGTATCGGCACTCACCATGTTAGGCTTCTCGCCAGCGCCGTCGGCCAAAGTTGTAAAAACCATTCTTACCGAAGATGCTTCGCTGCCCGTAGAGATGGTGGTAAAAGAGGCACTGAAGCGCATCAAGTAAGCATGTTTTTCATCATTAAGACATTGTGTAAATGAAGATAAGGCCGAAACTATATCATATACTTGCAGTGTGGCTTGTCGTGCTTACGGCAGGCTATAGCATTGCTATGCCTTATCGTCAAGACAACAAGCAGCGCCCCAAGAGCGCAGCAACAAAGAGCCACACGGCAACGCCCACGAATAACAAAGGCGCTGCTAACGACAGCATTATGGCGCAGCCCGTTATTGAGAACGAAGACACCATACCCGACTCGCTGCTGCACCCACGCTGGAAGATACAGCGCACACTGCCCATCACCCTATCAGACCTCGACCAGGGGTCGGCCGACCTTCGTCGTCCCGACAACCTACCGCAAACCGTTGAGTATAACGACTCGCTGGGCCGATACATCATAGGCACAAAGATAGGCGGCACCTATCTGGCCGCCCCCGTGATGATGACGCCCGAAGAGTATCGTAAATGGAGCGCACGCAAAGCCATAGAGCGCTATTTTCGTTCAAAGAACGACGAGATATACAAGGCCAAAGGCAAAGAAAAGTTCTCGTTCTCTGACATGCACTTCGACCTGGGCCCCGCCGAGAAGATATTTGGTCCTGGCGGTGTGCGCATCAAAACACAGGGTACCGCCGAGCTGAAGTTTGGCGCCACTATGAAGAACATCGACAACCCATCGCTGCCCATCCGTAACCGCAAAACCACCAACATCGACTTTGACGAGAAGGTGAACCTAAGCCTAAACGGAAAGGTGGGCGACAAGGTAAACATGAACCTCAACTACAACACCGATGCCACCTTCGACTTTGATGCTCAGAACCTTAAGCTGAAATACGACGGCAAGGAAGACGAAATTATAAAACTGGTTGAAGCGGGCAACGTGTCGTTTCCCTCCAACTCGTCGTTGGTAAAAGGTGCCTCGTCGCTCTTCGGCCTACGCACCGACTTGCAGTTTGGCAAACTAAAGTTGCAACTGGTGGCCTCGCAAAAGAAAACATCGTCGAAGAGTGTGCAGTCAAAAGGCGGCGCACAGTTTACCACCTTCGAGATGAACGCCACCAACTATGAGGCCAATCGCCACTTCTTTCTCTCACACTTCTTTCGCGAAAAATACGATGCCGCTATGCGCACCTTGCCCAACATGACCACGGGCATAAAGGTAAACCGCGTAGAGGTATGGGTAACCAATAAAACGGCCACCACCAGCAACACACGCTCGGTAGTGGCCTTGACCGATTTGGGCGAAAACACACAGGTAAGCAACCCCATGTGGGGGGCTGGCGCACTGCCCGTGCCCGCCAATAACGCCAATGGCGAGTATGCCGCCATGACCACACAGTATGCTGCCGCCCGCGACATCGACCAAACATCAACGGTGCTCGATGGCATCAGCGGCTTTGTAGGCGGACACGACTATGAGAAGCTGCAAAACGCCCGACTGCTGAATTCGAGCGAATATACCGTCAATTCGGCATTAGGATACATCTCGCTCAAGTCGGGCCTTGAAACCGATCAGGTGCTGGCCGTGGCCTACGAATATACCTATGGCGGACAGACGTATCAGGTGGGCGAGTTTGCACAAGATGTTACCGACGTGTCGCAAGCCCTCTTTGTTAAAACACTGAAGAACACCAGCAACAACCCGAAGCAAGGCAACTGGAAGCTGATGATGAAGAACGTGTATAACCTGGGTGGCTCGGTAGAGAAAGAAAAGTTCCGCCTCGACGTTAAATTCCAGAGCGACACGGCTGGCGTTTACCTCACCTATCTGCCTGAAACACAAACAAAAGACCAGCCCATTATACGTGCCTTGGGGGCCGACCGCCTTGACAACAACTTACGCGCTCATGCCAACGGCTACTTCGACTATGTTGAAGGCTATACCGTGCAAAACGGACGCGTGTTCTTCCCCACCACCGAGCCCTTTGGACGCACCATCTACCAGTATATGACGGGCCGTGGCGTATCGGCCGACCAAGCCGCCAAGTATGCCTTTACCGAGCTGTACGACTCTACCAAGACCGTGGCACAGCAAATAGCCGAGAAAGACAAATACATCATTAGCGGACAGTTTAAGGGTTCGGCCGCCAACGTTATCTCGCTGGGTCAGGGCAACGTGCCACAAGGTTCGGTAGTGGTGACGGCGGGCGGCGTAACGCTGACTGAAAATTCTGACTATAGTGTAGACTATAATGCGGGCGAGGTAACCATCTTGAACCAAAGCATTATTGATGCGGGCACCGCCATCAACGTGTCGCTGGAGAGCAACGACTATTATGGCCAGCAACGCAAAACCATGTTTGGCATGAACTGGGAGTATGACTTCTCGAAAAACTTCCAGCTATCGGGCACCGTGCAGCACCTATCTGAACAGGCCCTCACCACCAAGGTAAACATGGGCAGCGAGCCCCTGAACAACACCCTGTGGGGCGTGAACATGAACTGGAAGAAGGAGAGCCAGTGGCTTACCAACATGCTCGACAAGATACCGTTCTTGCACCTCACACAGCCCTCTTCAATATCGTTTACAGGCGAGTTTGCACACCTCATTGCGGGCCAAAGTCATGGCACGCAAGACAATGCATCATACATCGACGACTTTGAGAACACAAAGAACGCCATCGACATTAGCACACCTACCTCGTGGTTTATGTCGAGCGTGCCCACCATGTTCCCCGAAAGCACTGACAAGACCTCGCTGGCCAGCGGCTACAACCGCGCCCGACTGGCATGGTACACCATCGACCCGCTGTTCACACGTCGCTCGTCATCGCTCACCCCATCGCACATCAAGAGCGACCTCGACCAGCTGTCAAACCACTATGTGCGCGAGGTGGCGGTGCGCGAGCTCTTTCCGCAGCGCAACCAAAACTCGTATCAGGGTGCCACATCAATGCTGAGCGTGCTCAACCTGGCCTACTATCCATCAGAACGTGGCCCGTATAACTTTAATGCTAACGACCTGCAGCCCGACGGCACACTGGCACACCCCGAGAAACACTGGGGCGGCATGATGCGCAAGCTCGACACCAACGACTTTGAGACCGCCAACGTAGAGTATGTAGAATTCTGGATGCTCGACCCCTTCATCTATTCGCGCCGCAATGGCACCGCCGCCGAGTATGGTGGCGACTTCTACATCAACCTGGGCGAGGTGAGCGAGGATATCTTGCGTGATGGCAAGAAATTCTATGAGAGTGGTATGCCTGTTGATGGCTCGCAGAGCTTTGTTACCACACAATGGGGTAAGGTGCCCACACAGGCCACCGTAACCTATTCGTTTGCTTCGGCCAAGGGGGCGCGCGCCATGCAAGACGTGGGCTTTAACGGACTGAACGACACTGAGGAACAATCGTTTACATCATACCAAGACTTCTTGAACGCAGCCAAGGCAAAGGTGAGTACGGCTGTGTACGACTCGATATGGAACGACCCCGCCGCCGACAACTACCACTACTTCCGTGGCTCTGACCTCGACCGCATTGAGGCTCCCATCTTGCAGCGTTACAAATACATTAACAACCCACAGGGCAACTCGCCCGACAACGATAGTAGAACCGAGGGCTACGACACCTCTTATAAAACCACGCCCGACGTTGAAGACATCAACCAAGACTACACCCTTAACGAATACGAAAAGTATTATCAATACCATATCTCTATCCGCCCCGAAGACCTCGTGGTGGGCCGCAACTATGTGGTAGACAAGCGCGAAGTATCGCCTCAGCTGCGTAACAATAATACCGAACAGGTAACATGGTATCAGTTCCGCATACCGCTGTCTGACTTTGAAAAGAAGGTGGGCGGCATTAACGACTTCACCTCTATTCGTTTCATGCGCATGTTCCTCACAGGCTTCAAGCGCCCCATCGTGTTACGTTTTGGAAACCTCGACCTCGTGCGTGGCGAATGGCGTGTGTATAACCAGGTGCTCGACGCCACGGCCGCACAAACGGGCAAACTAACAATGAGCGCTGTAAACATTGAAGAGAACAACGACAAGCAACCCGTAAACTATGTGTTGCCACCGGGCATCTCGCGTGCACAAGACCCCACACAGCCGCAGCTGGTTGAAAGCAACGAGCAGGCCTTGGCCCTGAACGTTGAGCAGCTGGGACATAACGAGTCGAAGGCGGTGTATAAAAACACCACGCTCGACCTTCGACAGTATCGTCGTATGCAGATGTTTGTGCATGCCAACTCGTACAATCCCAACAGCACTCAGCTGCAAGACAACCAGTTGGCAGTATTCGTGCGCCTGGGTTCCGACTACAAGAGCAACTATTACGAGTATGAAATTCCGCTGAAACTTACTCCGTGGAACAGCAAGTATGGCATGTATTCAACCACCGACCGCCGCATGGTTTGGCCCGAAGAAAACATGCTCGACATACCGCTCACCGCACTTACCGCACTGAAAAAGGCGCGCAACAAAGCCAAGTCGGAGGGCACCGCATCGTATAGTCGCCCCTACTCGGCCTACGACGAGAAAAACCCCTCAAACAAGATAACGGTGATGGGTAACCCCACCCTGGGCGAGGTGAAGACCATGGTGATAGGTGTGCGCAACCTGTCGTCAGAGCCTAAGAGTGGCGAGGTATGGGTGAACGAGCTGCGCCTGAAAGAGTTTAACAACGCTGGTGGCTGGGCAGCCGCTGGTAACCTGAACATGCAGCTCTCCGACTTTGGCACCGTAAACCTCACGGGCAAGTATGTTAGCAATGGCTTCGGTGGACTGGAAGACGGTGTGGCACAACGCGCCACCGACGACTATAAGACGTATAGCCTGACCACCAACTTCGACCTTGGCAAGTTCTTCCCCGATAAAGCCAAGGTTACGGCACCGCTTTACTATTCGGTAACGAAGGAGGAGACGCGCCCACGCTATAACCCGCTCGACACCGATATGCGTCTTGACGATGCTCTTGATGCCGTTGAAGGCCACGAACGCGACTCGATAGAGAGCATTGCCGTGACCAAGACCACTAACACCAACTTCTCGTTGTCGGGTGTGCGCGTAGGCATTGCCACCAAGCGTCATCCCATGCCTTACGATCCCGCCAACTTCTCGTTCAGCTATAGCCACAACCACCGCTACACATCGGGCGAGACCACGGTGTATGAGAAGGAAGACAACTGGCATGGCTCGATGAACTATACCTGGACGCCTGTGTATAAATCGTTCGAGCCCTTTAAGAAGATGAAGAACAAGAGCAAGTGGCTCGACCTGCCACGACGCTTCGGCCTGAACTGGCTGCCGCAAAACATATCGTTCAACACTGATTTGCAACGCAGCTACTATGAGCTGCAAGAGCGCGATATGCAAGATATGGGTGGCGAGAAGTTGCCGCTCACCTTCAACTCGCAATTCTTGTGGAACCGCGAGTTTAGCATACGCTGGGACCTCACCAAGAACCTGCACATGAACTTTAGCAGCGCCACGCATGCCGAGATTGAGCAGCCCTATACACCCGTGAACAAAGACCTCTATGCCGACCACTATCAGGCATGGAAAGACTCGGTGTGGACCAGCATCAAGCATTTTGGCACACCGCTCGACTATAACCAGTCGTTCACTGCATCGTATAAGTTGCCTATCAACCTCATACCCATCTTCAGTTGGATTAACGCCGATGCGCAATACTCGGCCACTTACAACTGGATGCGTGGCTCTGATCTTGAAGATGGCACCTCGCTGGGCAACACCATTGCTAACAACAGGCAGGTGCGCCTGAACGGCACCTTCAACCTTGAGCGTCTGTATAACATGTCGCCCTTCTTGAAGAAGGTGAACGAAAAGTTTAGCAAAGACCCCGCACGAAAGAAAAAGACACCCCGCAAGCCCACAACACAGAGGGCCAAGAACGACAAGGATGATAACGACGGCAAAGACAGCAAGCTGCCCAACGGCCGAAAGGGTAAAAACGCCTCCGACCTTGACAAGCAAAAGGCGCTGCTGCCCAAGAACAAGAAGGGCTTTGAGAAAGAGGTAACACTGCTGCCCGACACCACCATCACCCTACAGCACGGCAAGCACAGCAAACGCCTTATCGTGGCCGCCAAGACGGCTGATGGCAAGCCCTTTAACCTGAAATATCGCAAGACCGACGCCAACACCTTGCGCATTATGAACAAGGTAGACAGCGCCATGAAACTGAAGATTACGGTTACGCCAAAAGAGCCCCTCGACGATAAGTCGTGGTATAAGACGCTGCAGGCCGTGGCGCGCGGACTGATGATGGTGCGAAACATAAATGTAAGCTATTCAAGCCAATACTCGATGGCATTGCCAGGCTTCATGCCGTCGGTGGGCGATGCTTTCGGACAGAAACGTAACACGGGTGCATGGACGCCAGGTCTCGACTTTGCCTTCGGCCTCACAGGCGACAGCTACATTGAGCGTGCCCGCGAAAACGGATGGCTCATGGTGGCCGACTCGGTGGCTACCCCCGCCACCACCAACAAGACCGAAGACCTGCAACTGCGTGTAACACTTGAGCCGGTGCGCAACCTGAAAATCGACCTCAACGCCTCGCGCACACAAACCAAGGCGCGCAGCATACAGTATATGTACACGGGCACACCCACCACCGAGAGTGGCACCTTCTCAATGACTACGCTGTCGTTGGGCAGCGCCTTCGAGGGCATGGGCGATGCCAAGAAGGGTTATCACTCGGCATCGTTCGAGCGCTTCTGCAACAGCCTCGACGACTTCCGCCAGCGCGTTGAGCAGCGTTATACAGGCACTCTGTATCCTGAGGGCACGGCTATGGCGGGCAAGACCTTCGACCCCACGCTCACCCCTGTAAACAAGTATAGCGCCGATGTGATGGTGCCCGCCTTCCTCTCGGCATACACGTCGATGGGCGGTAAGAGCCTAAGCCTCTTCCCCTCGCTGTCGCGATTGCTGCCCAACTGGTCGGTACGCTATAGCGGACTGGCAAAGCTGCCGTGGGTGCGCGATGTGTTTAAGAGCGTAAACATTAACCATGCCTATAAGAGCATTTATGCCGTGGGTGCCTACCAGTCGTACAGCACCTTTATGGAGCTGATGGGGCCAGGCATGGGCTTTGTGTCAGATGCCACCTCAGGCATGCCCACGCCATCGTCAATGTATAACGTGTCGACGGTAAGTATCAACGAAGCGTTCTCGCCCCTCTTGGGCATCGACATGACGTTTAACAACAACCTCACCTGCAAGCTTGAATATAAGAGCACACGCGTGCTGATGCTCAGCATGACCAGTGTGCAGATAAACGAAAGCTCGTCGCACGACTGGGTGCTGGGAGCAGGCTACACCATCAACAATTTTAACCCCTTCGGCCCTAAAGTGCGAAAGATTAAGGGCGCCAAGCGTAGCACCGATGGCAGCAACACTAACAATAATCGTAGCACCAACCGCTCGACAGGTTTTAATAGCGACCTGAAGTTGCGCCTCGACCTTAGCTACCGCAAGCAGGCTGCTTTGAGCCGAGACATTGCCTCGATGACATCAACAGCCAGCAGTGGCAATACAGCCTTCAAGTTGTCGTTCACGGCCGACTATTCATTGTCGCGTCTGCTCACCATGAGCTTCTATTACGACCGACAAACCAATACGCCGCTGCTCACCTCAAGCAGCTACCCCACCACCACGCGCGACTTCGGCCTCAGCCTAAAGTTCTCGCTCACAAGGTAGCGAGGAGATAACAGATGACAGTAACAGAACGATATAACGAAAGGATGTAACAGAACGATAGAACAGAACGATATAACGGCAGAATATAACAACATAAAAGAGATAGATAACAAGGAATAAAAGAAACTAAAAGTATCTTTATCCTAACTACAAACTAAATAAATAAACAATTTATGGCTTTAGAAAAAACATTGGTATTGCTGAAACCCTGCACACTGCAGCGTGGCTTAGTGGGCGAAATTGTCAGCGTGTTTGAGAAAAAAGGTTTGCAAATATGTGGCATGAAGATGATGCAGCTCGACGACAAACTGCTCAGCGAGCACTACGCACACCTCAGCGAGAAGCCCTTCTTCCAGCGTGTGAAAGATGCTATGATGACGGCGCCTGTGGTGGCTATGTGCCTGAAGGGTGTTGATGCCATTGCTGCTGTGCGCGCCTTGGCTGGCCCCACCAACGGTCGTAATGCCGCTCCTGGCACCATACGTGGTTCTTATTGCATGAGTTTCCAAGAAAACATTGTGCATGCTTCCGACTCGCCCGAGACGGCTGCCGTAGAGCTAAACCGCTTCTTCCGCCCCGAAGAGATACTGGAGTGGAACCAAAGCGTCTTCACCAGCCTCTATGCTTGCGACGAATATTAAGCCCAAAGAAATGCTAACGGCTTATCAATAAAATTAATGTAAGCTTATATAATTAATGTAAGCTTCGCTTGTCTTCAACATGCTATCAGCAAAGGAACAGACAAGAAGCGTAAGAAAACAATGCGGTCTGCACTCAGCTTAAGCAAATGGCAAGCTGAGTGCAGACCGTTTTTCGTTTGTATAAATGTGTATCTGTGTGGGGGAAGATGCCGTGGAGAGACATCTGCCTTACACCCCTTCGGCCAACAGTTCGGCCACCTCTTCGGGCGTATTGAAGAGGATGCCATCATTCAGTTCATCGTCAGTAAAGCCCTTCAGTATGTCTTTAGCCTCGGCCTCAGTCATACGTGCGTTTCCGTCATTATCTTTCAGTTGAAGCATAGCATCAAAAATAGCCGCTCTGTATTCGTCTACCGTCATCATATTGTTTCGTTGTTATGTATTAGTTCATTGTCTGTTACTATTCAATCACCGTAACCTTAAACGGCTCTTTCACTGCCGCGTGTGCCGCCTTTTGGGCGATGCTTTTTTGCAACGGAGTGATGCCCTTCGGTGTATACGCATTGCCTATAACGCTTTTGCCCGTGATGGCCTCAAACCAAGTGCAAGCAGCGGTATAGCGGCCATAGATAAAGTTCAGGTGGAAGCCATCGCGGTTGAGCGTGTCGCCCAATGACGAGGTGCGAGCATTCTGTATAGCCGTGCCCGAGGGCACCAACACATCGGGCTTCAGGTCGGCCATTACGCGGTGCGAGCATCCTATGATAGCCTCATACATTTGGTCTTGGCTGTTGCCATAGCGGCGGAAACCATTGTGGTTTGAGTCTTTCGAATAAGCCCATGTTTGGTGAAACACGATGCGCGGTTTGCCCTTCACGTGCGCTTTGATGTAAGCCACCAACTGCTCGAGGTAAGGCTGATACGTAGCATAATCGCCCGAGAAGTGGCTTGCCTGTTGCACACTGATATAGTCCCAACGTTCGTCGGCCAGCGCACTGTCCAGTCGGCACTTGGCAGCTTCGGTCATAACGCCATTGGCATTAATCTTGCGGTAGCGATAGGCTGGAACCTGAGTATTCATACATTCAACGTGTCGTTCCAGCGAGCAACCTCCTATAAACAAGTTACCCACCACCGTTGTTACGCCTGCAGCCTGTGCAATCTCGTGAAAGTTTTGCTCGATAGCATCCTCAGAAAAGCTGTTACCCACAGCCAAGATGCGCACAGTGTGCTTAGCGCATGCCGTGCCCACCATCATGGTGACCAGCGCCAGCAAAAGAAGAAGTTTCTTAATCATAGTATGTTATAATTGTAGCTATAATCGTAATTATATTTGTCGTTATTATCGCAATTATATTTGTAGTTATTATCGCAATTATATTTGTCGTAATAACTGCAGTTATAATTGCATGGCTTTCACTTCAGCAGTTCTTGCAGCAACAGTGGGTCGTTAGTGGTGATAAAGTCGGCACCGTTATCAATGCACCACTGCAGGTCTTCTTTCTTATTTACCGTCCAGATGTTTACCTTCAGCCCCAGGTCATGGCACTCTTTAATCCAATTAGGGTTTTTACGGAAACAGCCCAGATGATAGTCGGGACCTGCGCAGCCAATGGCCTTCAGTTCGGCTGGCGACAGCTCGCCATTCAGATAATACACCTCGGTGCCTTTGGGCGCATATTTAATAAACTCTTTGGTAGCTTGCAGCGAGAAGGTAATGTATACAGCTCTTTTGGCAAGACCCTTCTTCTTCATCATCTTCAATATTTGGTGCACAGCCTTGCGCTCTACCTCTTTATTCTTATGCGCCTTTAGTTCGCACACCACCTTAAGGTTAGGGTGCTTACAAAAAGCATCAAGATAGGCCGAAAGATAAGGCACGTGCTCGCCATTAGCCAGTTTCTGTGCTGTTACCTCTTTTGAGGTGCTTGTTTCAATAACAATGCCATTAATATTGTCGTCGTGGTTTACCACCAGTTTACCGTCTTGCGTCATCCACACGTCAAACTCTGATCCCCAGCACCCTATCGAGTCGGCCTTTACCAAGGCGCGAATAGAGTTTTGGGCCGAACCTTCAGTTGCCCAAAATCCACGATGTGCTACTACTTTTGCTTTTCCGTTTGCCAAACAGGTGGCGGCCATGCTGATGACCAAAGCGGCTAATAAAAATATACGTTTCATGTTGTTATATAATATAAAATAGGTATAGTTTATGTTTGCCCATAAAAACGATGGCACCAACAAAAAGATGCGCATCAATAAGCATTGGCAAAGTTAACAAAAACAGTATAATAAACGGGCAAAACAGTTAAATAAATATGTTTAATATTGTTTTTCAACGTATTTAACTATTTAATTACGTTATTTACATTAATAATTATATTTAATTCTATAAAAACTTGCACACAACTTGTTTAATATTTAAATTTGCCACCATAAAACCCATTAATAATAAAAAACCTATAGTAAGAAGACAATGATAACCGTAAAACATCATACACATTCTATTATATGTATAGTTAGTATTATGCTAACAATGGGTAACAGTTTTGCCAAAGCAAACACTGCCACCTATGAAACCGACCTACTTGTGGTGGGCGATGGCGATAGTGGTATGTTGGCCGTATAGAAATAGAAATAGATATAGATATAAATATGTATATATAAGGGTAATGATTGGTTTGTTTTTGAGAGGTGTGTCGTCATAAAACGGGGCGGCACACCCTCTTAAAAGAAAACAGGGAAAAAGAATTAGGTTAATAAAAAAGATTTGAGATGAAGAACGGGGAAAGAACAAATTCGCTTGATGCATTGCGTGGATATATATCGCCAGCAAGGAAGAGCCATAAACAGGCCCCTCCACCCTACCGTGCGCTTCGGCCCGATAAACCAGGCTTATCATTGGCAAATTTGGTCTTTCCCTTTTTCTTATTTTCTATGGGAGCGGCCATACCGATACGACATCGAGATCGCTGGTCTATGATTGCAAAGCCATAAATAAGCAGCCACAATTTATTGATTTATGATAATAAGCCAGATTATTTTTATAATTACAATAAATTAACGCGATTATTTACGATACATCAAATACTATTCAATATCTTTGCAACTGAGTAAGTTTTTTTATTTCAATAAAAGAAAAAATCGTTGTAACATTAAACCAGTAACCATTATGACAAGAATTTTTTTTGATAAAGAGCGCACGGCTATGCAAACAGCCATGATCAATCTGTTGCTTGAGAAAAGCGAACAAACCATAGCCGAACTGTCGGCCGCATTGGGCGTAAGCATACCCTACACCACTAAATCGCTAAACGAGCTTATCGACATGGAGCTGGTGCAAGAGGTAGGCAAACGCGACAACTATGCTCGCCGCGCCCCCAGGGTGTATAGCCTCATTGCCACTGCGGGCTATTTTCTGGGCATCGACACTGGTCACGATTGCCTGAACCTTGCCATCACCGACTTTTGCGGAGATATTGTATATAGCGAATGTAATATTTCATACGAATATGAGAACACCGAGGCATGCTTTCAGTCTCTTACCGATAAGGTGAACGCCTTCATCGAAGAATCGGGCATAGCACGCGACAATATTGTTGAAGCCTGCATGAGCGTGGGCGGACGCGTAAAACCCACCGAGGGCAAAACGCACAACTATTTTACCTGTCTCGACACCACCCTGGCCGATGCCTTAACACAAAGCATAGGCGTACCGTCGTGCATCGACAACGACACACGCTGCATGCTGTATGGCGAGTGGCTGAAAGGCTGCTGCCGTGGCTACCGCAATGTGGTGTTTGTAAACATTAGTTGGGGCATAGGCATAGGCATCATCAACGATGGCAAGATGTATCTTGGTAAGAGTGGATACTCGGGCGAGATAGGACACATGCACATCTACAACAACGACATCATCTGCCACTGCGGAAAGACAGGCTGCATGGAGACCGAAGCCTCGGGATGGGCCTTACAACGCAAGATGGCCAAAGCCATTGCCGACGGTGCTGCCTCGATATTATCTGACCGCAAGAACCCACAGCAAACGCTCACCCTCGACGACATTCTCGATGCCATTGCACGCGAAGACGTGCTGAGCATTGAAAAGCTGCAAGAGGTGGCCGTAGAGCTGGGCATCAATCTGGCAGGCATCATCAACGTGTTCAACCCCGAAATGCTGGTCATAGGTGGCGACCTGTCGGTTACGGGCGACTATCTCACCCTTCCCATCTGCATGGGCATCAAGAAATATTCGCTCAACGTGGTGAACGAAGACTCAATCATCGCCACATCAACGCTTACCAACAAGGCGGGCCTGATAGGTGCTTGCCTCATGGCACGACACAAGGTGTTAAATAAAAATTTATAATCAATCATAATTATGACGGATAGACGAGACTTTTTAAAGAAATTGGCAGCAGGCTGCGCCGCATCAG
Organism: uncultured Prevotella sp.; assembly: GCA_934230965.1. Classification (GTDB taxonomy): domain Bacteria; phylum Bacteroidota; class Bacteroidia; order Bacteroidales; family Bacteroidaceae; genus Prevotella. Next base: position 6,873 of record CAKQFW010000003.1, on the reverse strand, counting down.
TGGCAGCCCCCACATTGCTGCAAGCTACTAACGCACAAACCGTTAAGCCAAGCAAGACAAAGATAGAGGGCACTGGCAACGAGAGCCGCCTGATTGTGCCTAAGGCTAATGGTTTGAAAATTACAGGTACCTTCCTCGACGAAATATCGCACGACATACCGCACCAAAACTGGGGCGAGAAAGAGTGGGACCTCGATTTCCAATACATGAAAGCCATCGGCATCGACACCGTCATCGTCATCCGCTCAGGCTATCGCAAGTTTATCACCTATCCCTCACCCTATCTGCTGAAGAAAGGCTGCTATATGCCTTCAGTCGACTTGATTGATATGTATCTGCGCCTGGCCGATAAGTATGACATGAAGTTCTTCTTCGGTCTGTACGACTCGGGCCACTACTGGGACACTGGCGACATGACACACGAGATTGAAGACAACCGCTACGTTATTGACGAGGTATGGAAAATGTATGGCCACCACAAGAGTTTCAAGGGCTGGTACATCAGCACCGAGATAAGCCGTGCCACAAAGGGCGCTGTTAAAACCTTCCACACCATTGGCAAACAGTGTAAAGACATTTCGGGTGGCCTGCCCGTATTTATCTCGCCCTGGATTGATGGCAAAAAGGCCGTAATGGGCACTGGCAAGATGACCAACGAACAAGCCGTAAGCGTAGAACAGCACGAGCGCGAATGGAACGAGATATTTGATGGCATACACGACGTGGTAGACGCTTGCGCCTTCCAGGACGGACACATCGACTATGACGAGCTCGACGCCTTCTTCTCAGTGAATAAGAAGTTGGCCGACCGCTACGGCATGCAGTGCTGGACCAATGCCGAGACCTTTGACCGCGATATGCCCATCAACTTCCTCCCCATCAAGTTTGATAAGCTGCGCCTGAAGCTCGAGGCAGCCAAGCGTTGTGGCTACGACAAGGCCATCACCTTCGAGTTCTCACATTTCATGAGTCCGCAGTCGGCCTATCTGCAGGCAGGACACCTGTACGACCGCTACAAAGAATATTTTAACATTTAACACATTCTCTCATAACGAAACAGAAAAATGCAAAACAACGTAAATCTCGGCTACGTCTTTTTCCTTGCCTTAGTGGCAGCCCTCGGAGGCTTGCTCTTTGGCTATGACACAGCCGTAATATCTGGCACCATTGACCAGGTAACCGAGCAGTTTCAGCTCGACGACATTGACAAAGGCTGGTATGTAGGTTGCGCCCTCATAGGGTCTATTGCTGGCGTATCAGTGGCAGGCATCATGAGCGACCGTTTGGGTCGCAAGCCCACCATGTTCATCTCGGCCATATTGTTCACCGTATCGGCAGCGGGCTGCGCCATCTCCTTCTCGTTTACCGAACTGGTAGCCTATCGCATCATTGGCGGTGTGGGCATTGGCATCATCAGCATTGTGGCTCCCGTTTACATCTCAGAGATAGCCATCACACGCTATCGCGGACAAATGGTGTCGCTCTACCAGCTGGCAGTAACCGTGGGTTTCTTGGCCGCCTATTTCGTCAACTATCTGTTGCTCAACCACTCGCTCAACACACAGCCCAGAGAGGGATGGATGAGCCTCATCTTTGTAAACGAGGTGTGGCGCGGAATGTTGGGTATGGAGTCGTTGCCCGCCCTGTTCTTCTTCATCATCATTATGGTGATACCTGAAAGCCCACGCTGGCTCATCATCAAAGACCGCGTTGAGCGTGCCAGCGGCATCTACGGCAAGATGTACACCTCGCCCGAAGCCGTGACACAGCAGATTGACGATACCCGCTCAATGATATCATCAGAGGTGAAGAGCGAGTGGCGCACACTGCTCAACCCAGGCATCTTAAAGGCCGTAATTATTGGCGTGTGCATAGCCATCTTAGGACAGTTTATGGGTGTGAACGCCGTGCTCTACTACGGCCCCTCAATCTTTAAAGACGCTGGCATGACCGACCCGCTGTTCTGCCAAGTGCTGGTGGGCGTGGTAAACACCGTCACCACCATCATAGCCATGTTCATCATCGACCGCGTAGGCCGCAAAAAGCTTATCTATTATGGCGTGTCGGGCATGATAGCATGCTTGGTACTCATCGCCTTCTACTTCAAGTTCCAGCAGTCGTTAGGCCTCTCGGTCTACTTCATGCTCACCTTCTTCTTGCTTTACGTGTTCTGCTGCGCCATCAGCATCAGCGCCGTGGTGTTTGTGCTGTTGTCAGAAATGTATCCGAACAAGGTGCGCGGTTTGGCCATGAGCATTGCAGGCCTCTCGCTATGGATAGGTACCTACCTCATTGGTCAGCTCACCCCCTGGATGCTTACCAACCTCACCCCCACTGGCACCTTCCTGCTCTTTGCCGTGATGTGCGTGCCCTACATGCTCATTATGTGGCGTATGGTGCCCGAAACAGCTGGTATGTCGCTCGAAGATATTGAGCGCTACTGGAAAAAAGAGGGCAAGAAATAACAAAATAACAATAAGATTAGTCATTCATTAACTCGAATAATATTATATAACAATTCACTCTTTTATTCATACGCTGCGCATTGGCCGTTGAGGTTAGTGCGCAGTTTTGTTTTACCACAATACACAGTTCTTCTTAACCCAAAGGTGTTAAATATACGCAACACTTTGAATGTTTTCTGCAAAAGTGTTGCGTATATGAAACAAATATTATTAGAGCGTCAGGGTTATTCAGAGCGTATAGAGAAAATGTTTGGTAAGGGCATGATAAATAAAGATGTCGGAATATGCTTTCTACACATATCCCGACATCTTCACTTTTAATATATCAATAAAGCCGTGTTTACTTTACACAAACTTTTATTACGCTGTCTGAACACTTAACAATGTACAAACCTTTATTGAGCGCTACAAAGAATTGATCAGATACTATTTTTGAAGACATTATATTGTTTCCATCTATTGTGTAGATGGCTACATATTTATCCTTCATATTATTGACAATTATGCCATTATCAACAACAAACACATTATCTCCAGTAGCGTTCTTTAAATCATTAATGCCTGTGCTATTTCCTATATAAGCAGTGTTAGACATGATTTGTTCCACACCATCTACCTTTATCGCAACATTATATTTCGTAACGCCCTCATTAACAACATCTTGATAGAAATTATCTTCTATATCTTCAGCTATAAGTTTGTCATTTCTATAGATATTATATTTGACGGTAGGGATGCCTGTTTCTGGAACATAATCAATATCATCAATCATAATACCAAAACGGTTTGCACTAATATACCTGATTGCGAAATATTTAGCATCTTTTGGCAAATCGAAAGAACATTTTTCCCATCCCACGGTAGATTTCTCTATCTTTTGCAAAGATGTAAAAGCACTCACGTCATTAGTTGTATTTGAGACCAAAACTTCTACCATTTCAGGTACATATTTTTCATTTAAGATATCCAAATAGAACGACATTGGTGTACCTCCCTGTATACTTGGAGAGATGAGCCAGTCATCAGCAGCAGCCTCACCATCTTCAGGACAGATTGCCATGAGGCACTGATTTCCACTATGTGGAATGTATGTTTGAGATTCTAACCCAGACTGTTCATAATTAAACACTTGAAAAGCTTTAGGATAACCTTGCCCAGGAATGTTGGCACCATTCATAATAAATGTATATTCCTTATCAACATCAATATTTAAGAATCCGCCCAGTATTTTATTAAACGAGAAGGCAGTTAAATTCTCACAATCTTCATAGCCATCAAGTTTATTTATAGCCGTCCATTTGAGATATACATTGTTTCCATCTGAACTTCTTTCTGCAGTAAGGTCAGTAACCACAGGTACAGTTCCTTTGCTTACTTTTAGCACTGCATCTTTGATATTGTTGTTCAGTTTATCATCGTTTTGATTAATTACGACAGAAACCGTTGCGTCACCAAACATATCGGCATTAATTGTGACCGGAATGTTAAAATCTTTATTTTCACCTGGTTGAATTTGGATAGCAGATTCAGCATTTACAATATCTTTACAAAGTATTTCTTTATCGTTGATAGAGATTGTCAGTTTGGCATCGTTGAGCGTAGCTGTTTTTGTTCCATAGTTTTCAACTGTTGCAGAAATTGTAACATCATCACCAATATTAGCTTTATTATCAAAGTTCAGTTGAGTTACAGCCAAGTCATTATCAAGTACTTCTCTTACAACATATTGATCAATAACAAGATATTCTTCTTCGTTCTTTCCTGGATAATTTGCTGTAACATACAGTGTCACCCATTTTTTATTAGAAAACGCTTTGGGCAAATCGAAAGACACTTTATGCCATCCTGAAGCCATTGATGCATCTATTGTTCCCACAAGCATTTCTTCTGTGCCCAGTGCACAAGCATGAATCTGTGTTTCGGGCATTAACGAATGGAAATAGACATCAAAGTCTACCTTTACATCATTTATTCCTTCGGTTGAGAATTTAGGTAGCGAAATTTTGCCCGTGCTCTTACCATAGTCGGTAATATAACCTATCATGGCAGCACCACTTTTGTTTTTGGCATCTTCTATTACATCAGTAGGATCCATAAATCCCCATGTAGCATTAGAAAACTCTTCAGTTTCTTCAATAACAGTAGGCTTGTAGTTCATCTTCTTACCATTAAAATATTCCATAACAGGTAAAGAGTAAGGAGTTCCTACCACCTCTGATGCAGAAGAAACAAGCTTGTTTTCACCCATATCGTTAGATACTGTAACACCAAGGTTTAACACTTGTTGTTCTGCACCTTCAGGTAAAGTATAATCAAAATAGGTCTGATTTCCAATAGCCTTGTATTCGTCCCACGTTCCTTCTCCATTTATCTCTTTATATGTTTTCACCATATAATCTACCTTACTTGGATCAACATATCCTCCGTTCACACCTACAACACTGGTTTCCCACGACATATGCATGGTCATGTTGTCATCACTTACAGACGACTTAATTGTCGGAGCAGTAGGAACATCCATACCTGTGTATATAGAACGCTCTGCTGCAATGCCATCTCCCTCCGAATTGGTAGCAACAAATTTGATAACGTTATCACCCTGTAGCGTCTTTATTTTAATGTTTTGTAGAGACCCTGGCAGACCTTTGACATTGAGACTTTCTACACTGCTTTCAAGTTTTAATGTGATTTCTTCGTCAGAAGCCAATTCTTTATTGGCAGCAGTTAATGCCGGCATACGAAAAGACACCACGGCAGCAGTTTCGCCAAGCTTTGCGGGTTCAATGGTTATATCTGTCGGCATATTGGGCACTGTAGGTTTCATTTGTGTTTGTTCTACCGCAAGATTTTGCACATAAAGTCTCCATCCATTTTTAGGAGAAGTAGCCTTTACTGCCACATAATAAGTGCCAGGCTCGTTAGCCGAGAAATAAGCTGTATAGTGAGAATACGTTGTGCCGTAAATCATGCCTGACGAATAGATAGATTGCATTGAGGCAGCATCTCCATTCTTACCATAACACATTTCAAACGATTCTCCATAAGTATCGTTGCTTGGAGCAGCATCGATAGAGAAAGTATACATATAGTTAGTATCTGTAATTTTTATAGGCGGTAAAATCACGTAGTCGTCAGCCTGTTCTTTTACAGAATATCTATACATCAGAGCCTTTTTCTTTTTTTCATAGCTCCAAGTCTTTCCATCATTATTGTTGTCAATAACGGTAAACAAGTCGAAATCTTCTTTTGTAGGAGAATAGAGAAATGGAACATTTATTGTGCCATCACTATTTGTCGTTACATTTGTAGATTGCTGCTTGGGGCTTACATCATTTGTAAGAACAGACGTTTTAATACTATTCTTCGTGGCGGTAGCCATAATGAATGGATTTGTTGTAGATAACCTACCGTTCATTACATGCTTTTTCGATACCGCCCGCCCAACAGGCCCCGTAGCTGCCATGGATACATTCCAAGCAGATAAAAAAGCTACAAATAATAAAAACTTTTTCATACCATTAATTGCGCAACACTTTAAATTAATATTTTTATAAGTTCCTGAGCGACAAAAGACCTTGCTTTAGCAAGCGGCAGAACTGAACGACTCAAGGTTTTGCCATATCAGAAGACTCACTTAACTTAGTGTTGCAATAAGCCAAACTAATCTTCAATAGACGTAGCAAAGATAGTGCAGGCCGAAGACAATACAAAACAAATTATGTCTTTGTTATTGAGGTGCAGTCTGTTTTTGCGCAAAGGTATAGATAAAATTAGAAAATCAGGTTGATTTTAGAGAAATATTTTTAATTATCGTACAATTTGAAATCCTTTTCACACAGCAGCAAACATTATGTCACACCCTAACCCATCAAGATATATGTGTAAAACTAAATAAGCAAAAAACAGCCTTCGGCGTTTCATCCTAAAGACACTGACGTTTTCCCCCCAAAATACTGCGCCAGTACTTGGCCCAAGTACTGCAGTAATCTCGGCCAAGTACTGCAGTAATCTCGGCCAAGTACTGCAGTAATCTCGGCCAAGTACTGGAGTAATCTCGGCCAAGTACTGAGACGATATGTTTGCTATCTATTCTTATTATCAAGCAAAGTCGCTGCTATTTACGTTATAACAAGCAGTTCTAAACATTACTTGATAACACTGATACATTTTATTCCGTTTAAACGGAACGTGAAGTTAGACATCTTTATAACGGCATCTTTATTAAAAGTTTTCACAATAATTTGTTTGAACTAGATTTAATTCATAAATTTGCAATAATAGTTTCCGCCACACTTGATACGTAGATTTCCAAGAAAAAGTTTGGCGTTTCCGATAAAAAAGCGTATTTTTGCAGCAACAAATCCCACCACGCCTCTCAACGATGCGTACCACGGTGGGACTTCGCTTT
>CAKQFW010000002.1 GCA_934230965.1 uncultured Prevotella sp. | reverse complement strand
TAAACCTAATAACTAAAAACCTAAATCTATTACTACTAACCTAAACAATCTATTAACCTTTTGACGATGCAAAGATACAAACTTATATCTGTTCGCGCAAACAATTCAACATTTTATAACAAAAAACTTCTGTTTTATTGATTTATTTAAAGAATATTCAAAAAACGGTAACAATAGTGTTACCGTTTTTCACGCTTTTTTAATACTTATTGCAGTACTTCCTGCTTTTGGTCGTGTACATAGTGCGACCCTGCTGCTTTGAGAAATTCGGCTTTTAATTTCTTCACCAGTTTCGGGTTCTGTGCCGAAATGTCGGTCTGCTGCGCCGGTTCGGCAGTCAGGTCGTAGAGCGAGTAGTGATCAACATTTCCGAGTTCGTTACCCGTAGCGTTGGTCTTAGGTCCGCTGTATGGCGGTATGAGGGCGTAACGACCGCTGCGGTATGCCAGACGGCCGCTTGCCTCCACCACATAACCCTTGCGTCCCTTGTCGCTCTTGCCGAGGAATGTGTCGAGATGGTCCTGCGAGTCGAGTCCGTCGGGTATCTTCTCGCCTATCATGCGTGCGAACGATGCGAGCAGATCTTGCTGTGTCACGAGTGCGTCGGTGGTGAAGTGGGCGATTTTTCCCTTCCAGTACATGAAGAAAGGCACGCGTGTGCCAGCCTCAAACAGGCTGTACTTGCCGCCGCGGAGTCCGCCGTTGGGGTCGTGTATGGAGCGTGTTCCGCCGGCGCCGTCCTCATATCCGTCGTCGAGTACGGGACCGTTGTCGCTTGTGAATATCACGATAGTGTTGTCGTCCAGACCTTTCTCCTTCAGATATTTCATCGTCTCGCCCACGCACCAGTCGGCTTCTATCACCACATCGCCGCGTGCTCCCGTGGCCGACTTGCCCTCGAACTGCGATGCTGGGACGCGTGGAACGTGCGGCTCGTGCAGTCCGTAGTAGAGGAAGAACGGCTTGCCCTGCGGCACAGTGTCGATGTAAGCCTTCACTTTGGCGAGTATGTCGGCAGCCATGGTCTTCTCGTTCCAGATGGCACTCTTGCCGCCTTTCATGAATCCTATGCGTGGAATGCCGTTAATCACAGCGTTCTGATGTCCGTGACTCCAGTGCATCTTCACCAGTTCGGGGTTGTTCACGCCGGTGGGTTCGCCCTCGAACGGGTGTTCATAATCTACGGAAATGGGGTCGTTGGGGTCGAGGTTGGCCACGCGTCCGTTCTCGACATACACCGTAGGCACACGATCGACGGTGGCGGCGATGAGGTAGGTGTAGTCGAACCCGATGGCGTTGCCCGACGGTGTTATCTGTCGGTTCCAGTCAATCTTGCCCTCGCCCATGCCCAGATGCCACTTGCCTATGGCGGCGGTGGAGTAGCCGGCGTGCTGGAACATCTTGCCAATGGTGAACTGGTCGGTGCCGACGAGCAGCGGAGCATCGCCTGGCAGAATCTTGGCATCGTCGTTACGCCACGGATACATGCCCGTCATGAGGCCGTAGCGCGACGGTGTTGATGTGGCAGACGAGGCGTGTCCGTTGGTGAAGCAGGCACCGTTCTGCGCCAGGAAGTCGATGTTGGGTGTCGAGACGGTGCGGTTGCCGTAGGCACTCACATCGCCCCAGCCCAGGTCGTCGGCTATGATTATTATCACGTTGGGTCTTTCTGTCGCCCCTGCCGACATCGGCATCGCCGCCAATGAAGCCAGAGCCATGATGTTGTTCTTGTTCATGTCAGTATCTTGTCGTTAGTTATTTCATTCTGTATATGGTGAACGATTTCTCTGCTACGGTGATTGTCGGCGTTGATTTCACGAATAGTTCGCGTCTTTCCTCGGGGTTGACGGCATTTGGATTGTCGGGAGTAGCGCGCTGGTCGGGTTTTGCGGTGAGTGTGGTGATGTCGGCTCTGCCGGTGAACTTCCTGCCGTTCAGGTTGAGGGAGAATGTGGCAGGGGTGTTGCCGAGGTTTATTATCTTCACTATGTACTCTCCCGTCCGTGTGTCTTTGCCTGCTGTCACGAAGAGATTCTTTTCGCCTTCGGTGTTTGACACGTCATACACCACATCCACAGTGTTGTCGCGCAGCATCTTGCACAGATGGTAGTTGAAGGTCTTCACGCTTTGTGTGGACGAGTTGAGAAGCATGGGCTGAAGGTCGCTACGGTTTATGCACTCCCAGTTGCGCATCAGTGGTCGGTCTGCCATGATTGGCTTCAGGTCGGCGTTGCGTTCCAGTGCCATCTTGAATATGCCTTCAGCGAGTATGGCAGTAGGGTATTGTCCCACCGGACCGCCCACACCGTTGCCCATGATTCCGAGTTCGGCTATGTAGAGGCGTATGCCCTGCCGTTTGTAGTGGTCGAAGCGGTGGAAGTTGTCGATGGCCCACTGCACGTTGCGGTAGTAGTGCTCGTCGAACACTTCAATTTCCTTCTTGTCCACAAACTTGTCAATGTCCTCCTGCTGGCGGTCGTTCAGCGTACTGTTGGCAATATATATAAGGTGTGGATAACGCTCTTTGAGAGCTTTGTAAATCTGATGGTATTTCTCGTAATACACGGGGCCGAAGTCTTCGTTTCCTATTTCGACATATTTCAGAGGGAACGATTCGGGATGTCCGTTTTCGGCACGCATGGCTCCGTACTTGCTGCTTGTGGGACCAATGGCATACTCGATTGCGTCCAAGGCATCCTGAATGTAGTAGTTCACATCGGTGGGTTTGTGCATGAAGTTGCCGTCCTTGTCGCGCTTCACCCATTCCGTGCAGACCATGCCCACGGGTATGACATACATGGCGTTGCATCCTAAATACTCGCAAAGTTCATAGAACTCGTGCATGCCGAGTCCGTCGCTGCGGTAGTGTGGTTCCCACTTTCCCCACTGTCCTGGGCGCATGGCGATGTCGCCCACTGTCTTTTTCCAGTGGTTCATGGTTTCTTCATTCACTCCGTGTATGTTGCATCCGCCGGGAAAACGCAAGAAATCGGGGCGGTAGTCCTTGAGGTTCTGCACTATGTCGGCACGGAATACCGACTTGCCGCCATCGTAAGTGTCGCCGGGAAACATCGACACCATGTCGAGTTGCAGTGTGCCTTTCTTTGTCGGGACGATGCGCAGCATACCGTCGGCTACGCTCTTCTGGGCGGTGAGCGTAACGTTGTGCTTCTCCCAGGAGTCTCCCTTCCTTAGAGTTATGGTTGCCGGTGTCGAGCAGGGTTTGCCGTCCTTGTCGGCAAGGCACACTTCAAGCGCGCCTTCATACTGCTTGGCAAGCGCGTAGAGCGACAACCGGTAGCCTACGCCCTGCTTGAAAGCCATACCGAAGTAGCCGGTGTTTACGATGGCGGCATCGCTTCCGTTGCTTATGTCTTCAAGCACATCAATGCGCATGGAGTGGCTGTTGTTGGCGTTCAGAGGGTTGTCGGTGGTGCGCTTTACGCGTATCGGCGAATTGGTGAGCGGCAGAGTGAGCCATCCCACGAGCGGGTCTATCTGGTAAATCTGCTTTATGGGTTGCTTGGGATTGGGCATGTCGGCATACATTCCGTCCTTGATAATGAGTCCTTCAGGCAGGTTAGCCTCCTCGAAGTTGCGGTTGCGCACAAGTTCTGCATACAGACCTCCGTCGCCTATCATGCCTATCTCCTCATAGTGCCAGCCGTATTCCACGCGCTGCACTTTCTTGGCTTTCTTCGTGTTTACAGTTACAATGTCTGTGGCTAAGGCTTCTGGCGTTGCAGAAAACAGCATCATTGCAGCAATGGCAAAAGCCGAAACAAATGTTTTAATTGTCATAATTTTTTGTGTATCATTTAGGTTTCTAATGCTCACAAAGTTATGCAAAAAAGGAAGAACCGCAAAGCAAGAAAAGCAAAAATAAAAAAATGGCCGTTACATTGGTTTGTAACGACTATTTTATGAACCGATTGTTATATTTTTCGTTTCGTGTCGCGTGTCTGCTTGCCCGTCTTGTTGATAGATATGTACAACTTTTTACTCATATTTATCAACTTAAATTAATTCCGCCAACAGCTTTTTAAATACTTATTGCTGGAGAGGGGCATAGCAGAGGCTTTGGCCATAGCATAAGTAAGGTAAATCACTCATCATCACCTCAAAAGATACGATTTTCGGATAAAAAGGCCGTTATTATTACGAAAAAGCGTAACTTTGCAACTTTGAGCGCATAACGCGCCCTACGTCAAAAAGAAAAAGGAGGCAAAAACATGACACCCAAGAATGAAATGACAACACACATTGACGAGGGCAACAACACCAATACGGATAGGTGCAAGTCCGACGCCGACAGCCTTGACCGCCAGCGCGCCATCTACCGCGTAACGCTAAAGGGTAGCGTGATAAACACGTTGCTGCTCGTCTTCAAGTTTGTGGCGGGCATCGTGGGCGGCTCGGCAGCCATGATTGCCGATGCTGTACACTCGCTGTCTGACTTTCTCACCGACATCGTAGTAATGGTGTTTGTACGGCTGAGCAACAAGCCCGAAGACAAAAACCACGAATACGGCCACGGCAAATATGAAACGCTGGCCACAGCACTGATAGGCATTGCCTTGCTGGTGGTGGGCGTAATGATTTGCCTAAACGCCTTACAGCAAATAGCCAGTTGCGTAAAAGGCCAACAACTTGAGCAGCCAGGCCTCATCGCCCTGGTGGCCGCCGTGCTGAGCATCGTGCTGAAAGAGTGGGCCTTCCGCTTCACACGCGCCGTAGGCCAAAAAGTAAACTCGCAAGCCGTGGTGGCCAACGCTTGGCACCATCGAAGCGACGCCCTCTCGTCAATAGGCACCGCCATAGGCATTGGTGGCGCCATAGCCCTGGGCCCACACTGGGCCGTACTCGACCCCGTGGCTGCCGCCGCCGTAAGCTTCTTCATCATGCGCACAGCATACACCTTGCTGCGCGAGGCCATAGGCGAACTGCTGGAAAAGAGCCTACCCGAGAGCGCCGAGGCCGACATTAAACGCCTGGCCGAAGAAGAACCCATAGTGAGCGAGACACACCACCTGCGCACACGCCGCATAGGCAACTATATCTGCATAGATATGCACGTGCGCATGCCAGGCAACATCAGCCTGTACGAGGCGCACACACACGCCACAGCCATCGAGCACAGGCTGCGCCAGCACTTCGGGCCCAACACCTACGTGAACCTGCACGTCGAGCCGCTGAAGGTTGACGGGCAGTATGTGCCCACCACCCCCACCCCACAATAGCATACGAACAATATTATATGGACAAGATACTTATCACTGGCGCCAGCGGATTCATCGGCAGCTTCATCGTTGAAGAGGCTCTGCGGCGCGACATGGAGGTGTGGGCCGCTATGAGGCCCACCAGCTCGAAACGCTATCTGCAAGACGAGCGCATACATTTCATCAACCTCGACCTATCAGACCCTGAACGGTTGAAACAGCAGCTGCAAGGCCACGAATTTCAGTATGTGGTGCATGCAGCGGGAGCCACTAAGTGCTTGAACCGCGCCGACTTCTTCAGCATCAACACCGATGGCACACGCCACTTGGCCGACGCCCTCATAGCCTTGCACATGCCGCTAAAGCGCTTCGTGTTTATCAGTTCGCTCAGCGTCTTTGGCGCCGTGCGCGAAGAGCAGCCATACACCGAGATTACTGAGCACGACACCCCCAAGCCCAACACAGCCTATGGGCAGAGCAAACTGAAGGCCGAGCAATATCTCGACTCGATAGGCAACGATTTTCCCTACATCATCTTACGACCCACAGGCGTATATGGCCCCCGCGAGCGCGACTACTTCTTGATGGCGCAAAGCGTGAAGAACCATATCGACTTTGCTGCGGGCTATCGTCAGCAAGACATCACCTTTGTGTATGTTGAAGATGTGGTGCAGGCCGTATTTCTGGCGCTCGACCACGGACGTAGCGGAAGAAAATACTTCTTATCTGATGGCGAGGTGTATAGCAGCACCGACTTTTCAAATCTTATTCGGCGAGCGCTGGGCAACCCCTGGATGCTGCGCGTAAAAGCTCCGCTGTGGGTGCTGCGTCTGGTGACGTGGTGCGGCGAATGGCGCGCCCGACTGACAGGCAAAATCACGGCGCTGAACAACGATAAGTATAACATACTGTGCCAGCGCAACTGGCGCTGCGACATTGAACCCGCTATGGACGAGCTGGGATACCACCCCCACTTCCGTCTGCGCCGAGGCGTTAAGCTTACTATCGACTGGTATCGCGAGAACGGATGGCTCTAAAATAATGGGCCACAGGCTCTTAACATCAGTATTTCTTTAAACAATGAATTTTATAACATCGCTTTTTAAGATAGAGAAAAAGGCTAAGAAGGGGCTCATGGCCGTTGAATGGGTAACGATGGCTTACCTGCTGTTCACACTCGTCATCGTGCTCTTTGCCTATACAAGAGTAGAAAATCCGCAAGCCATGATATGGGGTCGTGTGCGCATTGCCGCCATGACACTGGCCCTGTGGGGCGCCTACCGACTGGTGCCGTGCCGACTGACGCGCTGCGTGCGCATCGTAACGCAACTGGCGCTGCTGGGATGGTGGTATCCTGATACGTATGAGATAAACCGCATGTTTCCTAACCTCGACCACGTGTTTGCTGTGGCCGAGCAACAGATGTTTGGCTGTCAGCCCGCTGTATATTTCGCCCAAACCTTCTCGTCAAACGTGGTGAGCGAGCTCATGAGCATGGGCTACGCCAGCTATTATCCTATGATATTGGTGGTGGTGATGTTCTACTTCTTTCGCCGATACACCGAGTTTGAGCGTTGCGCACTGGTGGTGCTGGCCTCGTTCTTCCTCTATTACGTTATCTATATCTTTGTGCCCGTGGCTGGCCCCACCTTTTATTATAAGGCGGTGGGCATGCAAAATATATTGGCGGGCGTGTTCCCTAATATTCACGACTATTTTAACACGCACACCGACTGCCTCACCACACCAGGCTATGCCGACGGCTTTTTCTATCACATGGTAGAAGAGGCAAAGGCGGCGGGCGAACGTCCTACGGCAGCCTTCCCCTCATCGCACGTAGGCATCAGCACCGTGTGCATGTTGCTGGCTTGGCATAGCGGGTCAAGACGCCTGTTCTGGCTCTTCATGCCCTTCTATGTGTTGCTGTGCCTCAGCACCGTATACATTCAGGCCCACTACGTTATCGACGCCCTGGCAGGCCTCGTAACAGGCGCTCTGTTCTACTTTGGTGTGATGTTTGCCAGCAAGAAAAAGTAAGGATAAGCTAGGTGTTCAAAACTAATCGCATATATAAATTTGATTAATAACACCTACTTATGTTTTTATTTTCTCAACTTCAGCCAGCACACAATGGGGTAATGGTCTGAGGTTGAGATGCTATTGTCTACCTTACAATCGTAAGGCAAGAAGTGGTCGGAACAGAAAATGTGGTCAATGCGCACATAAAAGGCGTTGCGATGATATGATATGCCGGGGCCATTGCCACTCTCAACATAACAATCGTTCAGCACCGACGCCATGCGCTGGCGCGAGTAAGAGATGGGGCTATCGTTAAAGTCGCCACACATGATAAGGGGCGTGTGCTTATGCGCCTCAACAAAGCGCACAAGGTAATCAATCTGGTAAGAACGCTCTGACGTGGCCTTGCCCAACTTGCGATACAGGGTTTGCGACTCGGTGCGCGTGGTTTCATGATTGATGTCGCCGTGCATAAACGAGCGAAACTGTGAGCGCTCGGCCATCGACAGGCTGGTCGACTGTAGATGGTTTGCCACCACAATAATGGTATCGTCGCCACGTTTCAGCCAGAAGGCGGCCGAATGGTTGGTCTTCGTCTCATAATCAATGCGCTGCTTGCGCACAATGGGATACTTGCTCATGAGCCAAATATCATCGGTTTTGTCGGCCGAAAGCACCGTGTCTTGGTGCGGATAACGCTTCGACAGGGCCGAATCAATCTTCTCGCGCGCCCATGATGTGGCGCTGGCCTCTTCAAGCGAAACAATGTCGGCATCGGTTCTTACTATATAATCAATGATAGAGAGGTCGGGGTTGTCGGGCTTCATCTCGCCCCAACTCAGTATGTTATAGGCCAGCACCTTGATGCAATCGTTGGGCACAGGCTTATACACATTCAGCGGCCAATAGGCGCGCACAGGGCCGTAGCACAGCACAAAACCCACAAAAGGAATGAGCGCCCAACGCTTGCGCACACACAGCCAAAACACTAAAAACGCCACGTTAATGGCCATGAAAACCGGAAACGAAAGGCCCACAATGCCTATAAATGGGTGCGACGCTGGGTTCACACCACCACTATAGCCCACCGCTAACATCACAATAATGTTCATAATGTTAGCGCCAGCTATCAAACGCAAGGTAAAGTCTTTCAGTTGTTTCATCTAATTTGTTTTGCTTCAGAGGGTTTCATCATCTATTCTTCAAGCGCTTTAACAACGTTTCAATACTTCAATAAACGTTTCAGGGATATTTCAACAAACGTTTCAACAAACGTTTCAAGGTTGTTTCAACAAACATTTCAAGGATGTTTCCTCCTCTCTCGCTTATCTGCTTAGTTTCTGTTGTTAAACAAGTGCTCCTTTTCGGCAGCCGTCAAGCTGTCGTAACCCGAGCGACGTATCTTGTCAAGTATGCGGTCGGTCTCGGCTTGAGCAGCCTTCTTGCGAGCATTATAATCCCAGTCGGCACTCTCATTATGGTTTGCATTTTGGCTATATCCGCCACCCATCGGGCCTTGCTGTGAAGATTTCTTGTCGCCTTTAAACAAATTGCTAAACCATGAACTGCCTCGACGCGTGTTCTGCCAACGGCCGCTGCCAAAGCCCACCGTAGACGCATGACGACGCCAATAGCGAATAAGGAACCAGCCCACGGCCATACCGCCCAAGTGGGCCACGTGTGCCACACCATCACCAGGCATAGCAAAGGCGGTGGTAAGCTCAATGATGGCGTAGAAAGCTACAAACCACTTGGCCTTGATAGGGATGGGAAGGGGGAAAATGAAGACACGGTTCTCAGGAAACACCATGCCAAAAGCCAGCAAGATGCCGTAGATGGCACCCGAGGCGCCCACCGTGGTCCACAGGTCGAGCACGCGTGCGTTGGCCTGTGCCACCTGCATCATGGTTGAGAGACCGTAGCCGTTATCGGTCATCAACATATAAAAGTGGCCCAGCTGTGCCACCTCTTGAAACAGTCCAGCGCCAATGCCGCACGTGAGATAGTAGGCCAAGAAGCGGCGCGCCCCCCATGTCTGCTCTATCACACAGCCAAACATCCACAGGGCAAACATGTTAAACAGCAGGTGCGTGAAGCCACCATGCATAAACATATAGGTAAATAACTGGAAGAACCAGAAATTGTGAGCCAGCATAAAATGCAAGCCAAACATGCTGGTAAGATCAATGCCCACCATCTCAAGCGCCACCGTAGCAAGGTAGCATAGTGTGTTGATGATAAGCAAATTTCGCGTTACTGTGGGTATATTGCGCATATTATATATATTTCTTTTGATACGCAAAATTACGAAAAATATCTGTGTTCATAGGCAAAACAAGGCTGTAAAGCACTTTTTTTCATTATTTTACGCACTTTTTTCTGTTTTTTATTTGATTTGTAAAAGGAAACAACTATATTTGTTGGCGATAACTAAGCAATTTACATTCATTATTATATCATTTAATATTCGACAGTTATGAACAAGACAGAATTAATCGAGAAAATCGCAGCCAAGGCAGAACTGACTAAGGCTGACGCAAAGAAGGCTCTTGATGCTGCTACAGAAGCAATCAAGGAAGCATTGGTAGCCGGTGATGGCATCCAGCTCATTGGCTTCGGCACATTCAGCGTAAACGAGCGTCCCGCCCGCGAAGGTGTAAACCCTCACACTGGCGAAAAGATTGCTATCGCTGCTAAGAAGGTGGCTAAGTTTAAGGCAAGCTCAGCTCTGGCTGACGCCATTAACAAATAATAATGCTTCTTTAGAGAAACATTTCTACACACATAACCGCTTTTTTGCATACGTGTGAGAAGCGCTTCTCGCACGAACATTAGTTCAAAAAAATTAGGTGCGCCATATAGGGACAAAGGAATCTGCACAGAAACCCTTGCCCTTATATGGCGCTTTGTCATTTTATCGCATATTTATTGCATTTTGTTTTCGTTTTGTATCAATGCAATAGAAAAACACACTTTTTTTGAAAGTAAAACTTGAAATATTTTGTCATTTCAATATTATTTGCAATATTTGCAACCGAATTGTTGCATACATAACCTTGACAGCATTACATGCTAACCATAGTATGATTATATGCTAACCATAGTATGCCAACAATACAATAAAAGAAAATAAACAATAACAATATAAATAACACACAACATAATTATTTCAGACAGTATGGCTCAACAACTGGAAATAAAAAATCTTGACCAGGTAGTGGTGCGTTTCTCGGGCGACTCGGGCGACGGCATGCAGCTGGCTGGTAACATCTTCTCTACCGTGTCGGCAACCGTCGGCAACGGCATCTCCACATTCCCCGATTATCCTGCCGACATCCGCGCCCCGCAAGGGTCGCTCACAGGCGTGTCTGGCTTCCAGGTACACATTGGCACAGGCCGCGTGTATACCCCTGGCGACCTGTGCGACGTGCTGGTGGCCATGAACGCTGCCGCGCTGAAGACGCAGCTTTCGCACGCTAAACCTCAGGCTACCATCATCATCGATACCGACAGCTTTGAGCAGCGCGACCTGGAGAAGGCTCAGTTTAAAACCGCCGACTATCTGGGCGAACTGAACATTGACCGCGACCGCGTGGTGGCTTGCCCCATCACACAGATGGTGAAACAGTGCTTGGCCGACAGCGGCATGGATAATAAGAGCATACTGAAATGTCGAAACATGTTTGCGCTGGGCTTGGTGTGCTGGCTCTTCGACCGCGACCTCACGCTGGTAGAAAACTTCTTGCGCGAGAAGTTTGCGAAGAAACCCGCCATAGCCGAAAACAATATAAAGGTGGTGCATGCTGGCTACGACTATGGCCACAACGTGCATGCCTCGGTGCCCGCCGTCTATCGCGTAGAGTCGAAGACAAAGGTGCCCGGACGATACATGGACATCACTGGCAACAAAGCCACAGCTTATGGTTTGATAGCCGCTGCCGAAAAGGCTGGCCTGCGCCTCTACCTCGGCTCATACCCCATCACCCCAGCCACAGATATTCTGCACGAGTTGGCTAAACATAAGTCGCTGGGCGTAACCACCGTGCAGTGTGAAGACGAGATTTCGGGCTGCGCCAGCGCCGTAGGAGCCGCCTTTGCCGGAGCATTGGCCGCCACCAGCACCTCGGGCCCTGGCATCTGCTTGAAGAGCGAGGCCATCAACCTGGCCGTGATTGACGAGCTCCCCCTCGTTGTCATCGACGTGCAGCGCGGCGGACCCTCAACAGGATTGCCCACCAAGAGCGAGCAAACCGACCTCTTACAGGTGCTGTATGGCCGAAACGGCGAGAGCCCCATGCCCGTTATCGCTGCCACCAGCCCCACCAACTGCTTCGACGCTGCCTTCATGGCCGCCAAGATAGCCCTCGAGCACCTCACCCCCGTGGTGCTGCTCACCGATGCTTACATTGCCAATGGCTCGGCCGCATGGAAGCTACCTAAGATGGCCGACCTGCCCACCATCAAGCCTCACTATGCCACACCCGAGATGAAGGGCCAGTACACACCCTACAAGCGCGACCCCGAAACAGCGGTGCGCTACTGGGCAATACCTGGCCAAGAGGGTTACACCCACATCTTGGGCGGACTGGAGAAGGATGGCGACACAGGCGCCATCAGCACCGAACCTGAGAACCACGACCGCATGGACCACCTGCGCTACGACAAGGTGGCACGCATACCTGTGCCCGATATCGAGGTGCAAGGCGATAAAGACGATGCCGAACTGCTCATCGTGGGCTTCGGCGGAACCTATGGTCACCTCTACACCGCCATGGAAGAGCTGCGTAAAGGCGGACACAAAGTGGCACTCGCCCACTTCGAATTTATCAACCCGCTGCCCGCCAACACCGCCGAGGTGCTGAAGCGCTACCCCAAAGTGGTGGTGGCCGAGCAAAACCTCGGACAGTTTGCTGGCTTCCTCCGCATCCGCGTGCCAGGCTTCGCACCATATAAGTTTAACCAGGTAAAGGGTCAGCCCTTCGTGGTAAGCGAACTGGTAAGCTACTTTGAGAAAATTATCAAAGAATAAAAGAAAGAGGAAAGAGGAAAAAAGAGAAAGAAAGCCCTCAGACGAAGGGACGAAAAAAGAGAAAGAAAGCCCTCAGACGAAGGGACGAAAACAAAGAAAAAGGCTAAAAAAGATAGAACAATGTCATACACAATACAAGACTATAAGAAAGGTCAGCCACGCTGGTGCCCCGGATGTGGCGACCACGCCTTCTTGGCATCACTCTATAAAGCCATGGCCGAAATAGGTGTTCCGCCATACGAAACGGCTGTCATATCAGGCATCGGCTGCTCGAGCCGCCTGCCCTATTATGTCAACACCTACGCCATGCAAACCATTCACGGCCGTGCGGCAGCCATCGCCACAGGCACAAAGGTGGTAAACCCCAACCTCACCATCTGGCAGATTAGCGGCGATGGCGACGGTCTGGCCATTGGTGGCAACCACTTTATTCATGCCATGCGACGCAATATCGACCTAAACATGATATTGCTGAACAACCGTATCTACGGTCTTACCAAGGGTCAGTATTCGCCCACCTCGCCCCGCGGCTTCGTGAGCAAGTCGTCGCCCTACGGCACTGTTGAAGACCCCTTCCGCCCCGCCGAGCTCTGCTTTGGCGCTCGCGGCCACTTCTTCGCCCGCGCCGTGGCCAACGATGCCGCCCACACCGTCGACATTCTGAAGGCCGCCTATCATCATAAAGGTGCCTCAGTGTGCGAAATACTGCAAAACTGTATGATCTTTAACAATGGCGCCTACGACCCCATCTACACTCGCGAGGGTCGTTCAAAGAACGCCATCTACGTAGAACATGGCAAGCCCCTGGTGTTTGGCGAGAACCAAGAATACGGCCTCATGCAAGACGGTTTCGCGCTGAAAGTAGTGAAGATTGGTGAGAATGGCATCACCCTCGACGATATTCTCGTGCACGATGCTCATGCCGAAGACAACACCTTGCAACTGAAGTTGGCCATGATGGACAACGAGCACGGCTTCCCCGTAGCCCTCGGTGTGATACGCGACGTAGAGGCTCCCACCTACAACGATGCCGTAAACGCGCAGATAGAAGAGATAAAGGGTAAGAAGCCCTACCACACTTTCGAAGAACTGCTCGACACTCAGGACACCTGGGAGGTGAAATAAAAAGCCTAAGAGGTGAAATAAAAAAAGCGAGGCCCTTTTGAACCTCGCTGATAACATTAACACTGCTGGCAGTGTTAAGCCTTACTAAGCCTTTCTAAGCCGACTGAGCCTTTAACGATAAAGGTTCACACAGCGGCTTAGGAAGGCTTAGTCGTTTAATAAGGCTTAGTCGGCTTAGAAAGGCCTATAAAGGCTTATCTTGCTAAAAGCCTTTACCCCTTCATCACCCTAACCACATCGTCTTCGCTGCGGTCGAAGGGTCCGCTGTGTTCCAACTTCAGCGTACACATGGCGGCGGCGTAGCAGCCAGCCTCAGTGATAGAGGCGCCTTGAGCACGCGAATAGAGATAGCCAGCCGAATAAGTATCGCCACAGCCCGTGGCATCCACAATTTCGCGTGGCGCGTAGGCCGGAATAGTATAGAAATGGCCATCGGCCAAGATGATGCTGCCATAGCTGCCCAGCGTTACCACCGCCTCTTTCACGCCCCACGAAGCCAGCGTACGAGCCGCATCGTGCGGTTCAGCCTCGCCCGTTATCACCTGCATCTCGTGTTCGTTCACCTTCAGCACATCAGTATAAGCCAATATATCGCGCTTATCGGCCCAGTCGATGGCAAACACATCTTCACCGCGCACCTCGCGCAGATAGCCTTGTGCATCAATCGAGATGCGACCCTTGGTAGAGAGATAGCGCACCAGTTCGGGCGAGAAATCATCGGCCAAGAGCGAGCCTAAGTGAAACACCCGAGCCTCAACATCCTTCATCTCATCGATGGTGAAGGCATCGGCCTTAGCGCGCACCTTTTGTGTGCGGTCGTTTTGGTTTTCGCCATAGATGTTTTCAAAGAACACGGTGTGAGCGCTGGCATAGTTGCGCACGTCGATGCCAGCCTTTCGCATCTCTTCTACAGCTTCAAGGCCATCGTCGCCCACCTTTGTAACCAGTTCAAACTGCACACGTTGTGGCAGTGCATTAAGGGCATAAGCAAAATAAAACGAGGTGCCACCGGCCATATAAACCGTTTGGCGTGGAGTGACAATTTTGTCGCGAGTAATGTGTCCGATGCAGCAAATATCTTTCATCAGCAATGTTTTTTAAGCGTTTGTCAACGTTGTTGTAAAATTAAAGTAACAGGACGCGCTAAACACAAAACGAACATTGCCCACGCCCCTTCAATCATGCAATTATAATAATATAAGCATGCAAAGTTACGCCAAAAACACGAATACACAAAATAATCGAGGTTAAAGAAAGAAAAAAGCCATACGCGTTGTGGCTCAGCGCTTATCATTGAACAATTCAATATGCCTACACGTGGGGCCCTATGAGAGCCGTTGTTTACGAGCACGAAGACAAAAAGTCAACAAAATGCACGCGAGAGCGAAAAAATAATGACAAAATGTTTGCCATATCATAATTAATAGTTAATTTTGCTATCAAAATATAACTAAAAGACAAACCGTAACATACACACATGGATAAAATTGACAAACTGGACAAGAAGATACTGAGTATCCTCTCGAAAAATGCACGCATACCCTTCAAGGATGTCGCTGCCGAGTGCGGCGTGTCGCGCGCAGCCATTCACCAGCGTGTGCAACACCTCATGGAAGGCGGCATCATCACTGGCAGCGGATTTGACGTAAACCCCAAGAGCTTGGGCTATTCTACCTGCACCTATGTAGGTTTGAACCTTGAGCGCGGCAGCATGTATAAAGATGTGGTGCAGCGTTTGCTCACCATCCCCGAGATTGTAGAGTGCCACTTCACCACAGGCCCCTACACCATGCTGGTAAAGCTGTATGCACAAGACAACGAGCAGCTGATGGATCTGCTGAACAACAAGATGCAGGGCATACCGGGCGTAGTGTCTACCGAGACCCTTATCTCGCTCGAACAAAGCATCAAGCGCGAAATTCCCGTTAACACCGAGGCAGAATAAGTAGCCACGGCAGTAAACGTAACAACCCAAAAACAAGAAACACAAAGCTCTTTTCCAACACTCCATGAAACAGCGTTGGAAAGGAGCTTTTGAACGTTTATATCGCTAACGTTTAACATCACAAACGACAAAGAAGCATGAAGACATTCTGTTTATCAAAACAGCTCGACACGCTCTACCAGCGCTATCCCGAGGGGCAGCATCGCCCCGTGGTAGGCATCACAGCCAATGTTGAGGGCGACGACTACACCCTGCGACAGGTTTATTGCCAACAGATAGTGGCGGCGGGAGGCGTGCCACTCATCATACCCGCGGTGGCCGATGCCGATGTCATCTGTTCAACACTCGACTGCATCGATGCCCTGCTGCTCACGGGCGGCGCCGACCTCAACCCTCTGTGGACCAACGAAGAACCCGCACCCACCCTGGGACACATCAACGCCGCCCGCGATCTGCCCGAGCTGCTCATCACCCGCCTAGCCTACAACCGTTGCGTGCCCATCATGGGTATATGCCGAGGCTTACAGATGCTCACCGTAGCCTTAGGCGGCACCGTGCTGCAAGATATGGGGCCGAAAGAAGGTCGCCTAAAGCACAGCCAAGATGCCGATAAGGGCGAGCCCACCCACAGCGTAACACTGCTGCCCCACACCGTGTTGCGCAGCCTCTTCAACGACGATGAGCACATATACGTTAACACCTTTCACCATCAGGCCGTGGGCACACCAGGGCCCAAACTAAAGGTGAGCGCGCTGGCACCCGACGGCATTATCGAGGCCGTAGAGAGCAGCGAGCACAAGGCACTGCTGGGCGTGCAGTGGCACCCCGAATGGCTGAAGACAGATGGCCAACCGCTGTTCGGCTGGCTGGTAAACGAGGCCAAGCTATATGCCCAGGCCAAGGCTTTTCATGATGCACACATTGTGCTCGACTCGCATTGCGACACGCCAATGTTCTTCCCACAAGGGGTCGACTTCGGCACACGCGACCCACATCTGCTGGTCGACCTTCACAAGATGGACGATGGCCGACAGGCTGCCGTAACCATGGTGGCCTACCTCGAGCAGCCCAAAGAGGGCAAGACCTTTGCCGAGATTGCCCCCTTCCCCGTTGAGGGCCCGAAGGCTTATGCCGACCTCATCTTCGACAAGATAAACGATATTGTGTCGGCCCACCCCCAACGTCTGGCCCTGGCCGCCACCCCCGACGAGCTGTTGCAAAACAAGCGCGCGGGCAAGCACACCATCATGTTAGGCATTGAGAACGGACAGGCCATTGAAGACAATCTCGACAACATCGACCACTTTGCGCAGCGCGGCATCGTGTACATAACGCTGTGCCACAACGGCGACAACCAGATATGCGACAGCGCACGCGGCAACCACACATGGGGCGGCGTGAGCCCCTTCGGCCGGCAGGTTATTGAGCGCATGAACCGCCTGGGCATCATGGTAGACCTGAGCCACGGCGGCGAAAAGTCGTTCTACGATGCCCTCGAGCTTAGCACCAAGCCCATCGTGTGCTCACACTCCAGCTGCCGAGCCCTGTGCGACCACCCACGCAACCTTACCGACGACCAGATGCGACAGTTGGCACAAAAAGGCGGCGTAATGCAGGTAACAGCCTACCACGGCTTCCTCAGCCTGAACAACGATGCCTCAATAGCCACCTTCATGCAGCACCTGAACCACGCTGTTGAGGTGATGGGCATCGACCACGTAGGCATAGGCACCGACTTTGATGGCGATGGCGGCGTGCCCGGCCTGGCCGACAGCAGCGACCTCATGAACCTAACGCGCCACCTGCTAATGCAAGGCTACACCACCCCCGACATTGAAAAGCTGTGGGGCGGAAACTGGCTAAGAGTGATGAAGGAAGTGCAAGAAGGGAAAATGGGAAAGAGCTAAAAGGGCAAAGCCCGAAAGCCATATAAGCCATATAAGACCCATAGGTCATATAAGACCTATAAGACCCATAAGCCCCATAGGCCATATAAGCCCCATAAACCCCACCCCCCAAAAAACAAAAACAATGAAAACAATAACAACATTTATAGCATTGGCACTGGCCATTATCTTGATAGGCGCCTGTGCCTCGTGCAAGAACACGAAGAAAGCGGCCGACGACGCCGACACCGTGGCCCTGGTAGGCCCCGACTTCAACGCCGACAGCGCCTACGCCTTCACCGAGGCACAATGCGCCTTCGGCCCCCGCACCATGAACAGCACAGCGCACGACCGCTGCGCACAGTGGATAGAAAACAAGTTTAAACAATATGGCTGCGAGGTTACCACGCAAGAGGCCGACCTGAAAGGCTACGATGGCACCGTGCTGAAGAACCGAAACATCATAGCCCGACACAACCCCGAAGCCACCACACGCATACTGTTCTGCGCACACTACGACAGCCGACCCTGGGCCGACAACGACCCCGACTCGGCCAACTGGCGCAAGCCCGTAATGGGCGCCAACGATGGTGCCAGCGGCGTGGCCGTGATGATGGAGCTGGCCCGACTGGTGCAAAACGATAGCACACTGCAGCTGGGCATCGACTTTGTGTGCCTCGACACCGAAGACTGGGGCACACCACAGTGGGCCGACGTGGCCGACGATGGCAACTCGTGGGCCCTGGGCGCACAATATTTTGCCGACAACCTGCCACAAGGCTACGAGGTGCGATACGGCATCTTGCTCGACATGGTGGGCGGACAGGGCGCACGCTTCTACCAAGAGGGCGTGAGCAAGCAGTATGCCCCCGAAATAGTAAAGAAGGTGTGGGCCGCCGCACGTAAGGCGGGCTACGAGAGCTACTTTCCCGCCCTCGATGGCGGCATGATTACCGACGACCACGTGCCCCTGAACGAGAAGGCACACATACCCACCATCGACGTTATCAACTACTACCCCGACTGCCAGCAGAGCAGCTTCGGCCCTACCTGGCATACCGTGGTTGACGATATGGAGCACATCGACCGCAACACACTGAAAGCCGTAGGACAGGTTATGGTGCAGGTGATATACAGCGAACTGCAATAAAAGGAGCCTAAAAAATTTGAAAGGCTCAATGTTTCTGTGTACCTTTGCAAGCGCTTGACAACAAGCACCTACCAAACAAGAAACGAAAAACAAGAAAAGACAGAATATGGGAAAAGTAATTCTTACCGGCGACCGTCCCACCGGAAAACTGCATTTGGGACACTATATAGGCTCGCTGCGCCGACGCGTGCAGCTGCAAGAAGAGGGCGACTATGACCGCATGTTTGTGTTCATGGCCGACGTGCAGGCGCTGACCGACAACGCCGACAACCCCGAAAAGATACGTCAAAACATTATCGAGGTGGCACTCGACTACCTGGCCGCTGGCCTCGACCCCGAAAAGTGCACACTGTTCATACAGAGCCAGATAACTGAGCTGGCCGAGCTCACCACCTATCTGATGAACCTCATCACCGTGTCGCGCGTGCAGCGTAACCCTACCGTGAAAACAGAGATAAAGATGCGCAACTTTGAGGCAAACATCCCCCTCGGCTTCTTCTGCTACCCCGTAAGTCAGGCCGCCGACATCACCCTGTTCAAGGCCACCACCGTGCCTGCTGGCGAAGACCAAGAGCCCATGATTGAGGTGGCACGCGAGCTGGCACGCCGCTTCAACCAAACCTATGGCGAGGTGCTGGTAGAACCTAACATCATGCTGCCCGAAAACGCCACAGCACGACGTCTGCCCGGCACCGATGGCAAAGAAAAAATGTCGAAGAGTTTGGGCAACTGCATCTACCTCTCTGACACTGCCGACGATGTATGGCAGAAGGTGCGCTCAATGTACACCGACCCCAACCACCTGAACGTGAGCGACCCCGGACAAGTAGAGGGCAACGCCGTGTTTACATACCTCGACGCCTTCTCTACCGACGCCGACTTTGCCGAGTTCTGGCCCGAATATCAGAACCTCGACGAGCTGAAAGACCACTACCGTCGTGGCGGTCTGGGCGACATGAAGTGTAAGAAGTTCTTGAACAACGTTATCAACAAGATGCTCGAACCCATGCGCCAGCGTCGTCACCAGTGGGAGCAAGACATCCCCGGCATATACGAGATACTGAAGAAGGGCACCGAGCAGGCACGCGAAACAGCCGCACAAACCATGGACGAGGTACGCCACGCCATGCGCATCGACTATTTCAACGACCTCGACCTCATTCGTCAGCAAAGCGAACGCTTCGCACAGAAGTAATACGAATTTAACGCAATCAACACACCGTCGCCGAAGGCGGCGAAGGTGCATAACCGTGGGTGACCGAACAAAGTGAGAGAACCTACGGCTAATAGAAAGCAAGGAAAAGCGTCCTCGAAGAGGGCGAACATATTTAGTATTAGCTACTCATATTATGTTATTAACTACTCATATTATGTTATTAGCTACTTATATTATGTTATTAGCTACTTATATTATGTTCGCCCTCTTCGAGGACGCTTTTCTTATCCCCTTATTTCCGCAGGCTTACAGCCTTCGGCTGCTTCGCCAACGGTTATACACATTCGCCGCCTTCGGCGACGGCAACACATTTTTGCCACTTATCCTCATCAGCACCTCATCATCTCCCCAAGAAATGAATATTTATGCAAAAACGCGAAACAAAATGCATAAATATGCAATACCGCATTTTTACATTTCTTCACACAACATTTGTTAATATTCTTATAATCTGTAAGCAAACACACACGGCTTGCTTACACTTTTCAAAGTTGATACCTTTCATTTGCAAAACCCTTGGTTTCACGTCCTGATTCCCTTGGTTTCACCTCCTAAAACCCTTGGTTTCGCAGCCTGAAACCAAGGCTTTCAGAGTGTAATTTCAAGGGTATTAGAAAACGCTTCCAATACTGCATAAATATACAAAAAAGGAAGCCCCTCCACCGCGCCGCGCGGAGAACAGCCCCACCCCCGCGCCGCGCTAACACGCGGCTTCCCCCTCCCCTTATGGAGGGGAGTGAATAGCCTTGCAAACTATAGTAGAACAGGGTCTCCGTGCCCTGTTCTCCAGCAAGAAGTGAGGGTATTTACTCCCCTCTCCCGCTCGACCTTTGGTCGCTTGCTAGAGCAAGAACGGGGAGGGGTTGGGGGTGGGGCTGTTTATTTGATTGCTGGAGGACGGGGCGCGGAGACCACCGTCCTACTATGGTTAGCCTCGCCAATCACATAAATTCTTCGTTCTTCACTCTTCACTTAACAACACCCCATCCTACTAAGCTAACTATAGTAGGACGAGGGCCTCCGTGCCCCGTCCTCCATGAAAAAGAACCACGATAAACGCTAAGCCAGCCACTATTAAATCAAGAAAAAGGGTTGAAAACCTTAAATTGTGTAAATTGTTTTGGCGCTTTGCATATAAACCCGTATCTTTGCACCGCATTTGAAAATACACATGCGGAAATAGCTCAGTTGGTAGAGCACAACCTTGCCAAGGTTGGGGTCGCGGGTTCGAGTCCCGTTTTCCGCTCAAGCTACATCATTTTTATGTAGT
This sequence comes from uncultured Prevotella sp., assembly GCA_934230965.1. GTDB lineage: Bacteria > Bacteroidota > Bacteroidia > Bacteroidales > Bacteroidaceae > Prevotella. Next base: position 8,966 of record CAKQFW010000002.1, on the reverse strand, counting down.
TTTCAAACGCAACGGTTGCCGCAATGGTGGAATTGGTAGACACGAGGGACTTAAAATCCCTTGGCCAGAAATGGCTGTGCGGGTTCGAGTCCCGCTCGCGGCACATCGACAAACTTTATACCCTAAACAGATATAAGCATTACAATTATTACGAAAACTCTTGATATATTAAGTATAGTATGAAAAAAATCCAAGTTCTTACTCTCACTGCCTGCTCAATGCTGGCATTGTCAAGCTGCTCGAACAAGATGGTTCTTACAGCCGACAACTTCGAAGTTGTTCCCAACCCGCTGGAGACACAGACGGGCATGGTTCCCTCAACCATTAATGGCTCTTTCCCTGAGAAATTCATGAAGAAGAAGGCCGTTGTAACCGTTATCCCCGAGCTGCGTTATGCTGGTCAGGCCACACAGGGCCAGTCGGCTACCTTCCAGGGCGAAAAGGTGCTGGGCAACAACCAAACCATCTCTTACCGTCTGGGCGGACGTTACACCATGCGTTCTACCGTTCCCTACAACGAAGATATGCAGAAGAGCGAACTGTGGATGACCTTCAAAGCTTACAAAGGCAAGAAGGAAATTCAGATACCTGCCGTAAAGGTTGCCGATGGCGTTATCGCTACCAGCGAGCTTTACAAGAAGACATTGCTGAGCGATGGTGGCTGTCTGGCCGTTGACTCGTTCCAGCGTGTAAAAGCTCAGAAGCAGGAAGCAAACATCAAGTTCCTCGTAAACCAGGCCAACCTGCGTAAGAGCGAACTGAAGAACAACTCGGTAACCGAGTTTGTTGAAATGCTGAAGAAGATTAATGCCGACCACGAAGGCTTCAACCTCTCAAACGTAGAGGTACAGGCTTATGCCTCACCTGAGGGTGGCTTCAAGTTCAACGATAAGTTGGCTGGCAAGCGCCAAGACGTTTCTGAGAAGTATGTTAAAGACCAGCTGAAGAAGGCTAAGATGAACGCCGACATCGACGCTCACTACACCGCACAAGACTGGGACGGTTTCCAGCGCTTGGTACAGGCTTCAAACCTGCAAGACAAAGACGTTATCTTGCGCGTGCTGAGTATGTATAAAGACCCCGAGGAGCGCGAGCAGCAAATTCGTAACATGTCTGCCGCTTTCCGCGAGCTGGCCGACGGCATCCTGCCCGAGCTGCGTCGTTCACGCCTCATCATCAACTATGAGACAATCGGTCGCTCAGACGATCAGATTCAGGAGCAGTACAACGCCGACGCTGCTAAGCTGTCAGCCGACGAGCTCCTCTACTTCGCTTCTCTGCAAGACACTCAGGCCGACCAGGAAAAGGTTTACAAGAAGACTGCCGAGCTGTATGACAAAGACTATCGCGCATACAACAACCTCGCTACCATCGCGCTGAGCAAGGGCGACAAGGCTGCTGCCGCTTCTTACCTGGCTAAGGCACTGGCACTCGATACCAACTCGGCTGAGAGCAACGCTAACAAGGGCCTGATGAGCCTGGCTGCTGGCAACATGGCCGAGGCCGAGGCTGCTATCGCTAAGGGCGCTACCTCAGAGACCACTGCCTACGCACAGGGCGTACTCAGCCTGGCTAAGGGCAACTATGCTCAGGCTCAGCAGCTCTTCGGCGACAAGAAGACCAATAGCGCTGCACTGGCACAGCTCCTGGCTAAAGACTATGACGCTGCCGCTAAGACACTTGACAAGGTAGAGAACGCCGACGCTATGACCGACTATCTGCACGCTATCGTAGCAGCTCGTCGTGGCAACAAGTTTGCTGCTGCCTCATACCTGAAAGAGGCTCTGCAGAAGGATCCCTCGTTGAAGACATACGCCGACAACGACCTCGAGCTGGCTATCACTAAGTAATAAGCCCGCGCTAAGAGATAGAAATGTCTATCACCAATAGATATCTCAACAAACAATTAAATATAATTTCATATCGCCGAGCAGCACACGCCTCAACATTGGCCAAGTGATGCTCGGCGTTTTTGCTTTATGATGAAACATTGCAGCTTACTAATCAGACATTGCACACTGCTACTGCTGTGCGCCACACTGCTGCTGGCAGCCTGTGGCACCGACGGCGGACACTTCAAGATTGAAGGCCGACTGCTGCACATAAACGGTGGCGAGTTTTATGTTTACAGCCCCGATGGCGACCTAAACGCCATCGACACCATCAAGGTGCAAGCCGGACGCTTCAGCTACGAGATGCCGTGCACACGCCCGCAAACACTGATGATAGTGTTTCCTAACTATACCGAGCAGCCCATCTTTGCGCAGCCCGGCAAGAGTGTTAGCATTGAGGGAGAGGCATCGCACCTGAAAGAGATGAAGGTGACGGGAACGAAGGACAACGAACTGATGAACGGTTTTCGCAAACAGGTGGCATCGTGCTCGCCACAAGAGGCTAAGAGCAAGGCCGAAGCCTTCATCAAAGAGCATCCCGCATCAATGGTGAGCTGCTATCTGGTGCGCCGCTACTTCATACAAGAACAACAGCCCGACTTGGTGGGCGCCAGCCGTCTGCTAAAGCTCATTGCCGAGGAGCAACCCAAAAACGGATACGTAAAACGACAGCTGCAGCAGCTACAGGCCATGGGCACCAGCATAAAGGTGGGCAGCCCTGTGCCGGCCGTAAACGCCGTGGCCATCGACAGCACACGCATCAACAAGGCGTGGCTCAGCGAAAAGCCCGTAACCGTGGTGTGCGTATGGGCTACGAGCAGCTACACCAGCCAGTCGATGTTGCGCCAAGCCATTGAGAAGGCCATCATGCAAGAAGGCAACATGCGCGTGCTGAGCATCTGCCTCGACGCATCGCCCAAAGAGGCACTGAAGACGCTGAAACAGCAAAGCCTCATGCAGTGTACCACCGTGTGCGATGGCCAGATGCTACAAAGCCCCATCTTCCGCGCTCTCGGCCTCTACGACGTGCCCGACAACCTCATCATACGTAACGGACGTATTGCAGCCATGCACATCCCCAGCGACCAGTTTAGACAGGCATTGGAGAAATAAGAAAACGTTATTGCTTGCGGCAAAATAAAAAAAGCGCAACAACATAGAACAACAAAAGGACAACAGGAACAACTTTTTCAATACTATTCAGTATGAAACTATAGTTGTTCCTGTTGTCCTTTTGTTGTTCAGCGTTGTTGCTTTATTGTGCGTTGTACAATGTTATTGTTCGTGTTCAGCGTTGTTGCTTGTTGTAGCGTATTGTCGTTTAACAATCACTCAAAATAATGGTCAAAGCGTTCGGCAGCCTCCTCCACCATCATTGCATCGCCATTGCCATAGCGGTGCCACAGCTTGTTTACAGCCTGTGATAATGAGGCTGTAGAGCCAGCGGCCGATGATGAGGAGGCAGAAGAAGCAGCATTGGAAGAACCTAACAACCGCTCGCGACGATGTTCGGGTATGCAAGGGTCTTCGGCCAAACACAACATCAGCACCTGCACCACCTCGTCGGCGCTCACATGTAGGCGCTTGGCCAGCAGTTGCACCTCAGGCGTTGTAGCCTTCATCGTGTCAGGAATAAGTTGGAAATAAAGGTTCAGGATGAGGGTGAGCATGGCGGGCGTCATGGCCGTATCGTCGGCCACAGGACAATAGTCGCGCTCAAAGTCGTTGTCTATGCACACATCTTCAAAGAACAGGCCACCCGTGCCAAAGCCCGCCATCTGCCTGAGCAGCTTCGCGTCGCGCGACAGTCGGCGAGCGTTGCCCTCATACAGTGTGCGTAGACGTTGCAGTAGCGGACGCTGGTTGCGCTCCACCTCCTCCAGCCTTTCATAAATGTAGAAAGGCGGTATGTGCAGCTCAATGCTCAGGTCTACCACCCCCTTGCTATACATTGCCTTCATGCCCATGGGCTTAGCAAGATATAGCTTGATGATGAGTGGCCAATACTGGTCGTTCCACAACGGATGCACGTGCATAGTTTTCCTCCTTATTATTTATGTGTGGCAAGAAGGCCACACCGTTTTATTTCACAGCGATACACTCTACCTCTACCAGGGCGCCTTTGGGCAATGTCTTCACTGCCACGGCCGAGCGAGCGGGATAGGGCTGCTCAAAGAACTGTGCATACACCTCGTTCATGGCGGCAAAGTTGTCCATATCTGAGAGGAAGACGGTGGTCTTCACCACGTGGGCAAGGTCAGTGCCAGCCTCGGCCAAGATGTTGCGGGCGTTGGTGAGCGCCTGACGGGTTTGCTCTTTAATGCCACCGGGCACAAACTGGTCGGTAGCGGGATCGATGGGCACTTGGCCCGATGCAAACACCATGTTGCCAGCCTCAATGGCTTGGCTGTAAGGACCTAATGCCTTGGGGGCGTTGTCGGTATGTATTGCCTTGTTCATAATTATATTGTTATTACTGAAGTTTCGCAAGTTTTCAACTTGCTGTCAGTAAACGAGTTGACAAGTAGACAAGCTGCTACCCACACTTATCAAAGTTGTCATAAAGAGTTTGAGTTGTAAAAGCAAACAGCTCGTTAACTCGTCAACTTGTTACTATCAGCATGCCAAAGGCATGCGAAACTTAAAGTTATTATTACACAATCTTAAAGCCTTTCTCCTTCAGCTGGCGTCTAATCTCGTTCACATGCTCTTTGTTCTTGGTCTCGGCCGTGAGGCGTAAGAGGCAAGCGTTTACATGTTCGCTGTCGGCGTTGCGCTCGTGGTTCACGCTAATAATGTTGGCACCCAGACTGGCTATCACCGTGCTCACAGCCACCAGTTGTCCGGGTTTATCGTCGAGCTCAATGCACAGCGTGCAGATGCGTCCGCTCTTTGTCAAACCACGGTTGATAACGCGGTTTAGGATGGTAACGTCGATGTTTCCGCCACTCACCACGCACACCGTCTTCAGGCCCTTTACAGGCACCTTGTTAAACATCACGGCGGCCACGCTGGCAGCACCTGCGCCTTCGGCTACCATCTTCTCGCTTTCAAGCAGATGCAAGATGGCGGCACATATCTCGTCTTCGGTCACGGTGACAATGTCGTCGACATATTCGGCACACGTCTTAAAGGTGAGCGAGCCAGGCTCTTTCACGGCAATGCCATCGGCAATGGTCGACACCGAGAGCAGCGCCTCTTGCTTGTTGTCGTGCAAGCTGTTTACCATGCTGGGAGCCCCTTCGGCCTGAACGCCAAACACCTTGATGTTAGGGTTCAGCGATTTGATGGCGAAGGCAATGCCCGATATCAGTCCGCCGCCGCCCACAGGCACTACCACGGCCTCAACGTCGGGCAGCTGGTCGAGCAGTTCAAGGCCAATGGTGCCTTGTCCGGCAATAACGTTCTCGTCGTCGAAGGGGTGGATAAAGGTGTAGCCGAACTCGTCGCGCAGCTGCAACGCCTTTTGGTAGGCATCGTCATACACGCCCGGCACGAGGCACACCTCGGCACCCAGACGGCGCGTGGCCTCTACCTTGCTGATGGGAGCACCCTCGGGCAGGCAGATAAGCGACTTGATGCCCATGGCCGAAGCGCCGAGCGCAACGCCCTGTGCATGATTGCCTGCCGAGCAAGCTATCACGCCTTTCGCCTTCTCCTCATCGGTGAGCTGCGATATCTTATAATAGGCACCACGTATCTTGAACGAACCTGTTTTTTGTAAGCACTCGGGCTTTAGGTACACGTCACATTCGGGGTTTACCTTCTGTGCATGCACGAGGTTTGTCTTTCTGATGGTTTTGCTCAACACGTAGCGAGCCTTGTAAAAGTTGTCTAAGTTCAACATCTTTCTTTTCCTGATAGTAACTTAATGCCATTGAGTGCAGCGCATCGTCGCGGTACGCTCAACATATATCTTTTATCTTTGCAAAGATACCTATAATTTTCGGGTCGGCCCACTATTTATGCCGCTTTTTTTATCTCGCACACCATATCTTGACACATCTTTACACCCATTACTGCACCCCTTTCATACGAATGGTGAGCGAGGCGGCATCGAGCGAGAGCAAGTCGCTGTCGATGAAGCGCTTCAGGGTGCCATCGGCGGCCAACTGTGTGGGCGACCCTTGCACCAGCCCCTCATTGGTCATCACCCATAGGCGGTGAGCCAGCTGTAGGGCGAGGCCAAGGTCGTGCGTAGAAAGCAACACCGTGCGCTGCCCCTCAGTGGCCAGTCGGCGCAGCAACGCCATCACGGCCGCCTTGCTGGGATAATCGAGAAAGGCGGTGGGCTCGTCGAGCACAATGGCGGGCGTATGCTGAGCCAGGGCGCGGGCAATGGTGGCCTTTTGGCGCTCGCCATCGCTCACCTCGTCGAGCAAGCGGTGGCGCAGATGCTCAATGCCCACCTGTTGCAAAGCCTCGGCGCAAGCAGCTTGGTCAGCGTCAGACAGTCGACCCCAGAAACCCGTGTAGGGGGCTCGACCCATGGCTACCAGTCGGCCAATGGTGGTGTGCGGCAGATGGGGCGTAGTCGACAGCACTACCGCCACCTGTTGGGCACGCTGAGCGTCGCTCAGCACATCGGTGCGCTGGCCATCAATGCTCACGCTGCCATTCAGCGGCTTCTGCAGGGCAGCCACGGTGCGCAGCAAGGTCGACTTTCCCACACCATTACCTCCCACAAGGCAGGTAAGCTGACCTGGCAGAGCCTCGGCCTCAAGCCCTTGGGCCACAATGCGGGCAGAGCCGTGGCGGGCAGCATAGCCTATGGCCAGATGGTTGAGGGCAATGCCTGGGGTGGGTGTATCATTGGGTTTCATAGCAATGTATTGTTGATATTTATGTGCAAATTTATAGAAAAATATCTTATTTGCCCGTCATTTTTTATTTACCTTTGCAAGAAACAGAAAGAAAAACAAGAATTTACGGCATGCAAACATCAAATACGCCCGTGCAAGCACTGATGCAACAGAAAATGCTGTTGCAGATAGAATATGCTTGCGAAAAGGAGCAATTTAAACAACTGACACAGGCCACCTCAATGGCCCGAAAGGTGAAACGCGGCGACGCGTGGCTACAGGTGTCGGTGGGACGCGCCTACTGGAACTCGCTGAACCAAGCCATTGTAGAGCTGGTGCGACGCGATACGGGCACGGCCGACGACGACATTGAACACAACTTTGAATGTGGACGCCCCGTATGCTTCTTCACCCTCGACCCCTCGGCTCCCGACAAGCTGCACTGGCTGCCCATGACGGGCACCGTGAGTTGGGCGGGCACCGACCGTATGGCGGTGCAACTGGCCGACGTGTCGCAAGGCACGCAGCTGCAACAGGCTACGGGCGTGGGCGTGCAGATAGGCTTCGACGAAACCAGTTACCGACTGATGTTCGAAGCCCTCGACCGCGCCATTCGTGCCCGTGGAAACCGCTTGGCTTACCTACGCGACGTGTTCTACACACCTCAGATGCAGCTGCAACACTTCAGTTTCACACCGCCTCGGCTGCCTTGGCTCAACGCATCGCAAGAAGAGGCCGTGGGGCGCGTGCTCTGCGCCAAAGATGTGATGGTGCTGCACGGCCCTCCTGGCACGGGCAAAACCACTACGCTGGTAGAGGCTATCAACGAAACGCTAACGCGTGAAAGCCAAGTAATGGTGTGCGCACAAAGCAACATGGCGGTCGACTGGATAGCGCGCAAACTGATGGAGCGCGGCATCAGCGTGCTGCGCATTGGCAACCCCGCTCGCGTTGACGACCATCTGCTGGCCAGCACCTACGAACGACGCTTTGCCGACCACCCCGACTACCCTCAGCTGTGGAGCATACGCAAGGCCATACGCGAACTGCGAGGCACACGACGTCGCACCGACAACTGGCACCAAAAGGTGGAACGCCTGAAGAGCCGTGCCGTAGAGCTGGAGGTGCGTATTCATGCCGACGTGTTTGGCGAAGCGCGTGTGATAGCCTGCACACTAACGGGCGCGGGCAGCCGAGCCATGGAGGGGCAACACTTTGCCACGCTGTTTATCGACGAGGCGGCGCAAGCCCTCGAAGCGGCCTGCTGGATAGCTATACGGCGCGCTGGACGCGTGGTGCTGGCGGGCGACCACTGTCAGCTGCCTCCCACGGTGAAGAGTGTGGCGGCCATGCGCGGCGGTCTGGCCACCACGCTGATGGAACGCATCGTGCACACGCACCCCGAAGCGGTGCAACTGCTTGAGATGCAATATCGTATGAAACGCGCCATCATGCAGTTTTCAAGCAACTGGTTCTACGGCGGAAAGGTGCTCACAGCCCTAGAGGTGGAGCATCGCGGCATACTCGACTACGACTGCCCCATGCAGTGGATTGACACACCACTGGAGGGCGCTCACGAAGAGTTTGTGGGCGAAAGCTTCGGACGCGTAAACCGACAAGAGGCCAAACTCTGCATACAAACCCTACGCGACTATTATATGAAGATAGGACGCGCGCGGGCATTAGACGAACAAATAGATGTGGGCGTAATCTCGCCCTACCGCGCTCAGGTGCAGTATCTGCGCCAACTGGTGCGCTCCGACGAGTGGCTGCGCCCTATACGACGCCTCATCACCATCAATACCGTCGACGGCTTTCAAGGGCAAGAGCGCGACATCATCATCATATCGCTGGTGCGCGCCAACGACGATGGGCAGATAGGCTTCCTCTCTGACCTGCGCCGCATGAACGTAGCCATCACCCGCGCTCGCATGAAGCTCATCATCATAGGCAATGCCGACACAATGGCTCGCCACAAATTCTATAAAGAGCTACACCAATATGTTATGGGGCTGGCCGAGCAGCCAGAGATATAAGGCCCACAAGCCTTATAAGACCTATATGCCCTATTAAGCCTCATAAGCCCAGCCCTATAAGACCTATAAGACCTATATAACCTATAAGACCCATAAGCCCTATAAGACCCATAAAACCTATAAGACCCATAAAACCCATAAAACCTATAAGACCCATAAAACCCATAAGCCCTACGAGCCCCATAAAACCACACCCCCAAAAAAAGGCCTGCCTCACGTGATCGTGAGGCAGGCCT
>CAKQFW010000001.1 GCA_934230965.1 uncultured Prevotella sp. | reverse complement strand
GTTATGAACCTTCGCCGCCTTCGGCGACGGAAGCGAGAAAGGGAGGGACTTCTGTTTTGCATAAATATTCATTTTTGGGGGTGAATGGAAGCGTTTTCTGATACACCTCGCCTATCACATGAATTCTTTCACTCTTCACTTGACTACGCCCCGTCCTCCAGCAAGAAGTAAGGCTATTCACTCCCCTCCATAAGGGGAGGGGGAAGCCGTGCGCCAGCACGGTGCGGGGGAGGGGCTTGGTGCGGGGGAGGGGCTTGGCGCGGGGGAGGGGCTTGAAATTACAGTCTGAAAGCCTTGGTTTCAGCCTCTGAAACCAAGGCTTTTACAGCCTGAAACCAAGGGTTTCGCAGCCTAAAACCAAGGGTTTTGCAAATGAAGGGTATCAATAAAAAAAAGTGTAAGCAAAACAACCGATTTTGCTTACACTTTATTATTTTTTACGCTCAAAAGAGGGATGAGGGTCTCTGTGCTCCATCCTCTCACAATTTCACTATTCTATAGGATGAGGACCTCTGTGCCCCATCCTCTCACAATTTCATTATTCTATAGGAACAGGGCACAGAGGCCCTGCCCTACTTAGATTAGCTTTCTATACTCTTACTTCACAACAATCTTACACTTTGCTGTTCCGCTCACGGCAACGAATACGCCGTGTGTGGGAGCCTCAACCTGGCCTGTGGCCGATGTAGCCACGCACTGACCATCGAGGGTGTAGAGGCTGATGGCAGCGCTCTTGCCTACTGCGCTCACGGTGCGTCCGCTCACGGCGAAGGCGGGCTTGGCGGCAGCGGTAGCGGCTGTGATGCCGTTCACCACATTAAGCTCGGTGTAATAATAGTTGGTTACGGTAGACCTTGTGAGCTGTAGCGTGCCGGCTGCGCGAGCTGCCGATGCAGAGGCGTCAGATGCCTGGCTGTGATACTCTTCGTGTTTATGCGATGTGAGCAGACCCTCGTCGTTGTAGGTGTAAGAGTCGATTACCTCAGACTGGCAATTTTGAGTGGTTGTGCCATCATAAATCTCCAGAATGGTTGAGCCATATTTATGCTCGATAAGGTTATTACGGCTGTCGCGTTTGCGCGAGTCATAATAGGTGTTCTTTTCATAACGAGAGCCACGATTGTTTACCGTTTGATCACTAATATTAGTGCTGGTCTGGACGAGCGTGTTGTCGTCGGGCTGACTGTAAACGGTATTATTCTGACTTGTCACGACCCACTGACCGTCTTGCCATCCCCAATAGGTGCTGTTCGTTGTAGAATTGGGGAAGACATCTACCTCATCATCGCCGTTAGAGGGATAGAAATATTCGTCGTTGCAGGCGATGGGGTCTTGCGGGTCGAGCACCTCAAACTGGGGCGCTGTTACAGGCTCTCGCTCGCTCTTTTCTTCGCCTACCCACTGGCCGTCGACCTTATTATAAGTCTCGCTGCGCTGTACGTCATCCTTGTAATAATAGCTTTCTTTGCGCGTTTCCACTACGTTGCCATTGTCGTCAATCTCGCGGTAGATGCTGGTTTTTGTGCCATCGGCAGCTGTTGTGGTCAGCGTCTTAGCCGTGGTGCTTACAAGTTGGTAATCCTGAATGTCAGAACTCCATTTATAATAAAGCTGCTTGCCTGTGGGGTAGGTAACATATTTCTCGCCCCATCTTACCTTGCCGCTGCTGCTATACTCATATTCGATGTAGGTAACAACATTGGCGGCATCAATGGTTACTTGGGTGTATTCGTCTACCTTGTTGGTTTCGGTGTTATACGACTCTTCAATGTATCCGTTGTCGAGATAGGTGTAAACCACATGCTCGGTGTGAAAGCCATTCTCATATTCGTCCCACTGAGTCATCTGGCCCTTGGCGTTAAACTTTACCTCCAGGTGGTTGTCGCCATCGCCTATCATCAGGTCGGTGGTTACGGTCACCCACTTGCCGTTCTTCAGCTCTTCGTATATTGTTTCTTCGGGCACGGTGCTTTCGTATGAGTCGGAACCCGAATCTTTACCGTCTTTGTAGATGGCTCTGAGCTGGCGCGTAACGTTGTGGTTCTTGTCGTAGAAGGTGTAATAGCTGCCGTCTACGCCCTTCATGTCGGTCTCAATGACATAGCCACCATTCTTAAACGGTAGCACATAGCCCTCTTCTTCACCCGTGGCCGAATATTTGAAGAGAGCCGTCTCGGTATAATCTAACACGCCGTTATCATACTCTTCATAGGTTCCTTGCAGCAAGCCCTCAGGGGTCCAAGTGCCGGTCTCTGCGGACGTCAGCACCCACGCGCCCTTTGAGGTATCATACTTGTAGCGTTTGTATGAGAGGTCGCCGTTGGCCTGTATCTTAGGCAGTTCATAGTTGTTGCTGTAAACATATTTTTCGTTATACACCCATACGTTTGAGGGCTCAGAGTAAGAGTTCATATGAGAGTGAATCTCTGTGGTGAAGCCAGCCTCGGGCGTATTGGGCAGTAGCTCTGTCTTATAGCCATCGCTATAGCTTATTTGGCCATCAGAGTAAGTGCAGTTGAGATGGCCCAAATCGCGGCCATCGGCAGTGAAGTAACGCTCTTCAGTGGCGGATAACACCCACTCGTTATTGTAGTCTTTACTATATCTTTTGAGGGCGTAGTTGGTGCCGTTAATCTCAAAGTCTACCTTCTCGTAATTGGCATTATAGGTGATGCTGATATAGCTCTGTGTGGGGGCAAACCATTTAAGCAGCTCAACCATATAGGGCTGGTGAACACCTTCATACATATTATAGTCGACATTTTTCACCAGAATGCCCTTAGGGTCCTGGCTGTAGTCGTACTCGCGCTCTTCGTCCAGCATTAAACCATTACCATAGAGGTTCCTATAAACCTTTATGGTCGACACACGATTATACTGGTCGAAGGTGCGCTCTTCTTTATAGCTATCTGTAATAGTTTCGCCCGCTTGATAACGCACGAGCTTTGTACTCCACTTCGAGCCTGTTTCGTTGGTGTCGTAGGTGTAGAGGTCTTTGCTAGCGCCGTAGTCGACCACGCTGAAGCGGCCATACTTGTCATAGGTTATCTTGCTCGTCTCTGGTGTGCCGTTGTTCTCAGAATATGACCAGCTTGTGAGCAAGGTTTTCTTCACCATCTCGTCGGCCTTTTCGGCGCGTTGAGCCTTAGCTATCTGTGCCAAAGGCACCATGCGCACACCCTTGGTGTGCAGAGCGTAGGTGGTTTTGGTGTCGGGGCGCTGTGCCGCGGGTCGGCTGCTGTTGGCCTTCTTAAAAAGCTGCTGCGCCTTTACGCCCGGAACGGGTTGCGGCAACGCCTGATGGGTTTGCGCCGTAGCACAAACACTCGAGATGAGGGCTAAGCCCGCAATGTAGAGGTTAAAATTTTTCATACACGTTTTTACTTTATGGTGAATGTTTTTGTTATAATTGTTCTTGATAATTTCTTTATAATATTGGTGGGGTTAGGGGCTTCTATGATAGCGGGGCTTTCTATGATAGTGGGGTTTGGTTATAAATATAGCATCGTTACCTTGCTTGTAACTATGCAAATATAAAAACAATATGGCTAAAGAACAAATAAAAAAGGCATAAACTATTGTGTATGAGTGAAAAACTACGGTTTTCAGTAGGGGGAAAAGGGAGAAAGAAAGGGAAAAGAGAAAAGTGAAAAGTGAAAAGTGAAAAATCCTATAGCCTTGCCACTCTCGTTAGCTATCATCCTCCACTCCCCTCGGCTTAGAAAGGCTTAGAAAGGCCTATACAGGCTTATACGGGCTTATACAGGCTTATCACACCTCAGCCTTAGAAAGGCTATCATTCTCCACTCCTCTCGGCTTAGAAAGGCTTAGAAAGGCCTATACAGGCTTATCATACCCTAGCCTTAAAAGAAAAAGCGGATGCAGTGCACAAAGTGTGCAGCGCATCCGCTTTATATAAATAATAGGTCGAGATTAGTCGGCCAACTTAGCCTTGATAAACTCGCGGTTCAGGCGAGCGATGTTAGCAATCGACTCGTTCTTCGGGCACTCAGCCTCGCAAGCGCGGGTGTTGGTGCAGTTGCCGAAGCCCAGCTCTTCCATCTTTGCAATCATTGCCTTGGCGCGTGTAGCGGCCTCGGGGCGACCCTGGGGCAGCAATGCCAACTGGCTTACCTTAGAGCTTACGAACAGCATAGCTGAACCGTTCTTGCAGGCAGCAACGCAGCAGCCGCAACCGATACAGGTAGCGCAGTCCATAGCCTCGTCGGCATCTTCCTTCGGGATGAGGATGGCGTTAGCGTCCTGGGGCTGACCCGTGCGCACGCTTACATAACCACCAGCCTGGATAATCTTATCGAAGGCGGTACGGTCTACCATGCAGTCTTTGATAACGGGGAAGGCTGCTGAACGCCAAGGCTCAACAGTGATTACGTCGCCATCGTTAAACTTACGCATGTAGAGCTGACAGGTGGTAGCACCTGAGTTGGGGCCGTGGGGATGGCCGTTGATGTAGAGCGAGCACATACCGCAGATACCCTCGCGGCAGTCGTGGTCGAATACGAAAGGCTCTTTGCCTTCTTCAATGAGCTGCTCGTTCAGGATGTCGAGCATTTCAAGGAATGAGGTATCCGTAGGGATATCCTTCATTTCAAATGTGTCGAAATGGCCCTGTGCCTTAGGACCGTTCTGACGCCACACCTTCAGTGTGAATGATATGTTTGCCATAATCTTTCTGTTTAGTTAACAAGTTGACGAGTTGACGAGTTGACAAGCTGATAGCATGAGAGTTTACACGTTTTGTTCCTTATTTATACTTAAAGCGATTGATGGATTAACAGTCTTTATAAGCGCTGCAAGCATACGCAATATTTCATTCGTTAAATTCATCAATTCATATAAATCGGTATCGGAACCAAAACCTAATCTGAAGCATATCTCAAGCTGTGTCTCCAATTCTGAAGCAGAACCTAAGGCGTTACTAAGAAATTTAAATGTTTCTTTTCCGTAAACACGCCCATAACCTTCTGCTATATTGGATGGGATAGAAACGGCTGCTCTTCGCATTTGGGAGGTTATTCCGAACAATTCTTCTTTTGGAAACGTACGGGTTACCTCATAAAGCCGTGTCACAAGCTTCATACTCTTTTGCCAAACTATCAGATTCTTGTGACTCTTCATCCTCGTTTTCCTGTTAACAGGATTATTGTTTATTTTCTTTTTAGTAACAGGTTGACAATCTGACAAGCTGACGACCTAACGATTTGGATAATGAGGTATCATTTAACAAGTGTCTTACTTATTCTTATTACCTCTTCTACTCACAAAACTATCAGCTCGTCAACTCGTTTACTTGTCAACTCGTCAACTAATTAATTTTTATAGTTACGTGTCTGTACCTTGATTGCCTCATACTCGAGCGGCTCCTTGATGAGCTCGGGAGCGGTCTCGTCGTCGTTCTTGTATTCCCAGCAACCTACATAGAAGAAGTTCTCATCGTCGCGCTGAGCCTCGCCCTCGGGAGTCTGATGCTCCTCGCGGAAGTGGCCACCGCATGACTCCTCGCGTGAGAGAGCGTCGTGAGCGATAAGCTCGCCCATGAGGATGAAGTCGCGCAGGTGGATAGCCTTGTCGAGCTCTACGTTCAGGCCCTCTTTCTCTCCAGGGATAAAGAGGTTAGTGTTGAACTCTTTGCGAAGCTTCTGGATGAGCTTGATGCCCTCTTCCAGGCCCTCTTTGGTACGACCCATACCTACGTGCTCCCACAGAACGTGGCCCAGCTCCTTGTGGATAGAGTCGACAGAACGCTTACCCTTAATGTTCATCAGGCGGTCGATCTCAGCCTGTACGCCCTTCTCGGCAGCCTCAAACTCGGGACGGTCGGTGGGGATGTGGGGCCAGATAGCCTGGTCGGCCAGGTAATTCTGAATGGTGTAAGGCAGCACGAAGTAACCATCGGCCAGACCCTGCATCAGAGCCGAAGCACCCAGACGGTTAGCACCGTGGTCAGAGAAGTTGCACTCGCCGATGGCGAACAGACCTGTGATAGAGGTCATGAGCTCGTAGTCGACCCAGATACCACCCATGGTGTAGTGGATAGCGGGGTAGATCATCATCGGGTTGTAATACTTCACGCCATTGATTTCGTTAGCCAGCTCGCCGGGGTTAACGTCGGTAATCTCCTCGTACATATCGAAGAGGTTGCCGTAGCGCTGACGGATAACGTCGATGCCGAGGCGGTTGATCGACTCAGAGAAGTCGAGGAACACAGCCAGACCGGTGTTGTTCACGCCGAAGCCCTTGTCGCAACGCTCCTTAGCAGCACGAGAAGCCACGTCACGGGGAACGAGGTTACCGAAGGCGGGATAGCGGCGCTCCAGATAGTAGTCGCGGTCTTCCTCAGGAATGTCTGAACCCTTCTTGGTGCCTGCCTGCAGAGCCTTGGCGTCCTCGATGTTCTTGGGAACCCAGATGCGGCCGTCGTTACGCAACGACTCTGACATAAGGGTAAGCTTCGACTGCTTGTCGCCGTGTACGGGGATACAGGTGGGGTGAATCTGTACGTAGCAGGGGTTAGCAAAGTAAGCACCCTTACGATAGCACTGGATAGCAGCTGTACAGTTGCAACCCATAGCGTTGGTAGAAAGGAAGTAAGCATTGCCATAACCACCAGTAGCAATTACTACTGCGTTGGCAGAGAAGCGCTCAAGCTTACCTGATACGAGGTTCTTGGCAATAATACCACGAGCGCGGCCATCAACGATAACCACGTCTTCCATCTCGTAACGTGTGTAGAGCTGTACGCGGCCAGTGTTAACCTGCTTTGACAGGGCCGAATAAGCACCGAGCAGCAACTGCTGGCCAGTCTGACCCTTGGCATAGAAGGTACGTGACACCTGAGCACCACCGAATGAACGGTTAGCCAGCATGCCGCCATATTCGCGAGCGAAAGGAACGCCCTGGGCTACACACTGGTCGATGATGCTGTTTGACACCTCAGCCAGACGATATACGTTAGCCTCACGAGCACGGTAGTCGCCACCCTTTACGGTATCGTAGAACAGGCGATAGATTGAGTCGCCGTCGTTCTGATAGTTCTTAGCAGCGTTAATACCACCCTGTGCAGCGATAGAGTGTGCACGACGGGGTGAGTCTTGAATACAGAAGTTTAACACGCGGAAGCCCATCTCGCCAAGGCTGGCAGCAGCACTGGCACCTGCCAGACCTGTACCTACAACGATGACGTCGAGCTTCAGTTTGTTCTTAGGGTTCACCAAACGCTGGTGAGCTTTATAGTTGGTCCACTTCTCGGCCACGGGGCCTTCAGGGATTCTTGAATTAATTGTCTTAGCCATAATATTGAATTATGATTTTTTGAATGTTGATGTTTGAATTAGCAGCAGCCGCAAAGACCCTTAACGGCAAATACTACTACTACCACGAGGAAGCCCAAGATGAGCAGTGTGCTGTACACATTGCCAATAACCTTCCAACGGTTGAACCATACCTTACCGTTCCAGCCAAAGGTCTGCATAGCGCTCCAGAAGCCGTGGGTGAGGTGGAACCACAGTGCTACGAGCCATACAATGTAGAGGGCAACGAACAAGGGGTTGCTGAAGGTTTGCTGAATCCAGCCATAGCCGTCGGCAGGTTTGCACACACCCTCAAAGCCTACGAGCTCGGCAAACATCATGTTGTACCAGAAGTTCCAGAAGTGGAGCAGAAGGCCCACGAGAACGATGATACCCAAAACAAGCATGTTCTGCGATGCCCACTCTACGCCAGCGGGTTTAGCCACAACAGCATAGCGCTCTGAACCACGAGCGGCACGGTTCTGCATTGTGAGCCAGAAAGCATACACAATGTGGAGAACAGCCAGACCAGCCAGACCGAGGGTTGCTACTACGGCATACCAATGGGCGCCGAGGGCTCCACAAATCATGTTGTAAGCTTTGCCTGAGAACAGGGCTACAACGTTCATTGACATGTGGAATGTCAGGAATAGAATAAGGGCAACGCCGGTTACCGACATCACTACTTTTCTACCGATAGTTGAATTGATTAACCACATAAATGATTGAAATTTAATTATTTAACTGTTAGAAATATTAGTACTTTGTCATCAAGGGGCGGTGAACGCATAAGGAAAGAACCCGCCCAATACCCTATATTAGGTATCGTGCGCGGTCATTTAGACTGCAAAAATACTATATTTTGATGATAAAACAAACTATTTTAGGGCAAAAATCAATTTTATTTCTTAATTTTGCCACACAATATTTTTTAAGTAATGGATTTATTTTACGACGTCATTGTCATCGGAGGCGGACACGCCGGTTGTGAAGCCGCTACAGCAGCCGCAAACATGGGCGCAAAGACCTGCCTTGTAACGATGGACATGAACAAGATAGCGCAGATGAGCTGCAACCCCGCCGTGGGCGGTATAGCCAAGGGACAGATTGTACGCGAAATCGATGCGCTGGGCGGACAGATGGGCATCGTGACCGACGCCACCGCCATACAGTTTCGCATGCTAAACCGAGGCAAAGGGCCTGCCGTATGGAGCCCGCGCGCACAGTGCGACCGTGGCAAGTTTATATGGCAGTGGCGCACACTGCTCGACAGCACACCCAACCTCGACATCTGGCAAGATCAGGCCGACGAGCTAATCGTTGAAAATGGCGAGGCCAAAGGCGTGCGCACCGTATGGGGCGTAACGCTGCATGCCCGCTGCACCATCATCACCGCAGGCACCTTCTTGAACGGACTGATGCATGTGGGACGCCGACAGGTAGAGGGCGGACGTTGTGCCGAACCTGCCGTGCACCATCTCACCGAGAGCATCACACGTCACGGCATCAGGTCGCACCGCATGAAGACGGGAACACCCGTGCGCATAGACCGCCGCAGCGTGCACTTTGAAGATATGGAGGAACAGCCGGGCGAGGCAGACTTCCACCAGTTCTCCTTCATGGCACCGCACCGCGTGCTGAAGCAGTTGCCGTGCTGGACCTGTAACACCAACCCCGAGGTGCACAGCACACTGATGGCCGCCATTGCCGACTCGCCGCTATACAACGGACAGATACAAAGCACAGGGCCACGCTATTGCCCCAGCATCGAGACCAAGCTCACCACGTTTCCTGATAAGCAACAGCACCCACTGTTCTTGGAACCCGAGGGCGAAGACACCAACGAGATGTACCTAAACGGTTTCTCGTCGAGCATGCCCATGGAGGTGCAGTTGGCGGCCTTACGCAAAATTCCGGCGCTGCGCGATGCAAAGATTTATCGTCCGGGCTACGCCATCGAGTATGATTACTTCGACCCCACACAGCTCAAGCCATCGCTCGAGTCGAAACTGGTGAGCGGACTGTTCTTCGCCGGACAGGTAAACGGCACCACAGGCTATGAAGAGGCGGGCGGACAGGGCACCGTGGCTGGCATCAACGCTGCACTGCTATGTGCCGGCAGCGAACCGTTTGTGATGAAACGCGACGAGAGCTACATCGGCGTATTGGTCGACGACCTCACCACAAAAGGTGTAGACGAGCCGTACCGCATGTTTACCTCGCGCGCCGAATATCGCATCTTGCTGCGTCAAGACGATGCCGACGCCCGACTCACCGAACGTAGCTACCACCTGGGATTGGCCTCGCGCCAACGTTACGACTGGTGGCTGCAGAAAAAGGAGCACACCGACCGCCTCACAGCGTTCTGTCGAAACACATCGGTGAAACCGTCGGAGGTAAACGGCGCGCTGGAGCATCTGGGCACCACACCGCTGCGCGAAGGATGCAAGGTGGCCGACCTCATCGCTCGCCCGCAACTCACACTGCAAGCATTGGCCGATATTCTGCCCGCACTGAAAGAGCAAGTGGAGATGTCGCCCAACCGCAAAGAGGAGATTGCCGAGTCGACAGAGATTGGCATCAAGTATGACGGATACATCAAACGCGAGCGTCTCATCGCCGATAAGATGCACCGCTTAGAAAACATCCGCATCAAGGGCCACTTCAATTATGCCGAACTGCACGAGATATCAACCGAGGGCCGACAGAAGCTTGCCGCCATCAACCCCGAGACGCTGGCACAGGCCAGCCGCATCCCTGGCGTATCGCCCAGCGATATAAACGTGCTGCTGGTGCTAATGCACAGATAGCAGCAGCAATGAGCAAAAGCCTAACACCAGCCACAGCATAAAAAGTCATCACTCTCCCTCGGCTTAGAAAGGCTTGGAAAGGTTTGGAAAGGCTTAGAAAGGCTTAGAAAGGCCCATAAAGGCTTAGCCACAAAACAAAAAAATATCATCAAACAAAACAATAAAATGAAAGAAAACAACGAACTGTTATTGAAAAACCTACGTTGCATCCCCGACTGGCCCATCAAGGGCGTCAACTTCCGCGACGTTACCACGCTCTTTAAAAGTGCAGAGTGCTTGAAAGAGATCAACCGCGAAATGTACGAACTCTACAAAGATAAGGGCATCACAAAAATTGTGGGCATCGAGTCGCGCGGCTTCGTCATGTCATCGGCATTGGCTCTCGAACTGGGTGCTGGCGTGGTGCTCTGTCGCAAGCCTGGCAAACTGCCATGCGAAACCATTCAAGAAAGTTACGCAAAGGAGTATGGCATCGACACCATCGAAATTCATAAAGACGCCATCAACGAAGACGACGTTATCCTTCTGCACGACGACCTCCTCGCCACTGGCGGCACGATGAAAGCGGCCTGCAACCTCGTAAAGAAGTTCCATCCCAAAAAGGTTTACTGCAACTTCATCATCGAACTGGTGAACGAGAACCTGAACGGCCGCGAGGGCTTCGACGAAGACATCGAGATAACATCGCTTATCAAGATTTAAAATCAACCATCTTTCCGAGATGGTGGGCTAAATAAAAAGCCCTAATAACCCCGAAACAACGAAGGGCAACAAAAACAAACGTTACATACCATTGCGTAAAAAAGCAACGTTGTTTCTGTTGTCCTTTTATTGTTCACCACGATGTTTAAATACCCCAACCGCATATGAGCATAAGCACCCAAAAACGCTAAAACAAAGGGCCGCTTTAACGATTAAATGGCCGCTTATACCCCACTCTACCCATACAAAGATGGGTTATAGTTTCACGTGAAACTTTAAACAACAAACAATCTCTAATTTAAATAGTTACGTTACATGACTAAAGAAGAAAACGAAGCACGCTTGGCACGCCTAAAGAGCATTGTGGCCAGTATGCCCGAGAAGCCTGGCAGCTACCAATATTACGATGCCGACCACACTATTATCTATGTAGGCAAAGCCAAGAATCTGAAGCGCCGTGTGTCGTCCTATTTTCATCGAGAGGTAGACCGTTACAAGACCAAAGTGCTGGTTTCAAAGATACACGATATTAGCTACACAGTGGTCAATACCGAGGAGGATGCACTGCTGCTTGAGAACAGCTTAATAAAGAAATATAACCCCCGCTACAACGTCTTATTAAAAGACGGAAAGACCTACCCCAGCATCTGCGTTACCAACGAATATTTTCCCCGAATATTCAAGACACGTCACATCAGTAAAAGCTTCGGTAGCTACTACGGGCCCTATAGTCATCCCGCCAGCATGTACGCCGTGCTCGACCTTATTAAGAAGCTTTATAAGCCCCGCACATGCCGCCTTCCGCTTTCGCCCGAAGCCATCGGCAAAGGGCAATTTAAGCCCTGTCTTGAGTATCATATTCACAACTGTATGGGGCCTTGCGTGGGACGCCAAAGCTACGACGAATATCAAGAAAACATGCGCCAAGCACGCGAAATATTAAAAGGAAACACACGTCAACTGCGCGATATGCTGTACCAAAACATGCAGCGATTGGCCGAAAATCTCGAGTTTGAAGCCGCCGAACGCGTCAAACAAAAGTATATTTTAATAGAGAATTATTGCGCCAAAAGCGAGGTTGTAAGCCACACCATTACCGATGTCGACGTCTTTACTATCACCGACGACGATAGCCGAAACCACGCTTTCATCAACTTCCTTCACGTGAAAAATGGTGCCATCTGCCAGAGCTTCACCTACGAATATAGGCGCAAACTCGATGAAACCGACCAGGAACTTTTGCTTACCGCCATCCCCGAGATACGCGAGCGCTTTCATAGCACGGCGCGCGAAATTATTGTGCCCTTCGACATCGACTGGCAACTAAAAGATGCGCAGTTTTTCGTGCCCCAGCGCGGCGATAAAAAGCACCTTTTAGAGCTCTCAGAAATGAACTGCCGACAGTATAAATTCGACCGATTGAAGCAGGCCGAAAAGCTTAATCCGGAGCAAAAGCAAACGCGATTGATGAAGGAATTGCAGCAGAAACTGGGCATGGAAAAGATGCCTTATACCATCGAATGTTTCGACAATTCAAACATATCGGGCACTGATGCCGTAGCGGGTTGCGTGGTGTTTAAAGCCCTAAAACCCGCCCGAAAAGAGTATCGCAAATACAATATAAAGACCGTGGTGGGCCCCGACGATTATGCTTCAATGCAAGAGGTGGTGCGCCGCCGATACTCGCGAATGATAGACGAAGGCACACCCCTGCCCGACCTCATCATTACCGACGGTGGAAAGGGTCAAATGGAGGTGGTACGACAGGTTATTATGGACGAGCTTCACCTCAATATTGCCATAGCGGGCTTAGCCAAAGACGATCGCCACCGCACCAACGAATTGCTGTTTGGCTTCCCTCCCAAGGTGGTAGGCATGAAGACCGACAGCGAGCTCTTCCACATTCTCACGCACATTCAAGACGAGGTGCACCGCTATGCCATCACCTTTCACCGCGATAAGCGCTCAAAACACGCCCTACACAGCGAGCTCGACGACATCAGCGGCATAGGTCCAAAGACCCGCGACCAGTTGCTTAAGGCCTTTAAAACGGTGAAACGTATGCGCGAAGCCAGCCTCGATGCCTTGCAAGAGGCTATCGGCAAGAGCAAAGGAGCGCTCATTTATATCCATTTCCACCCCGAAAACACCTCGGCCGAAGAAGCAAATACGAAAATATAACGCTATAAATAATGCCATATCACCCTTTTTGCGTATCTTTGTAAACTGGCTAAACAACGTGTAACCTCGCAACGTAAATAAAGAGAAAAGCGCAATATCAACAAAGATAATTGCGCTGTATAAATAAGATAAACTCACAACAACAATAAACATGCGATTAGTGATACAACGTGTAACCCATGCATCGGTTACAATAGAAGGAAAAGTGAAGTCGGCCATTGGCCCCGGACTGCTCATCTTGGTAGGCGTAGAAAGCGCCGACACCACCGAAGATGTCGACTGGCTGGTGCGCAAAGTGGCGGCCCTACGCATCTTCGACGACGAGCAAGGCGTGATGAACCGCTCGGTGCAAGATATCAATGGCGAAGCCCTCGTAGTGAGCCAATTCACCCTCTTTGCCTCTACCAAGAAGGGCAACCGCCCCTCATGGCTGAAGGCAGCCCCACACAACATCTCTGTGCCCCTCTACGAGGCCTTCTGCCAGCGTCTTTCCGAGGCCATGGGCAAACCCGTAGGCACGGGCGAATTCGGCGCTGAAATGAAGGTAGAATTGCTCAACGATGGTCCGGTAACCATCTTAATGGATACTAAAAACAAAGAATAAATAATGACAATACGCGAAGCACAGCAGGCCGTAGACCAGTGGATAAAGACCTACGGCGTGCGTTATTTCTCAGAGCTCACCAACATGGCGTGCCTTACCGAAGAAGTGGGCGAACTGGCCCGCGTTATGGCGCGTCGTTATGGCGACCAGAGCTTCAAGGCGGGCGAAAAGCAAGACCCCTCTGAAGAGATGGCCGACATACTGTGGGTGCTCATGGCATTGGCCAATCAAACGGGTGTCGACCTCACCGAGGCGCTGCAGAAAAGCATCGAAAAGAAGACCCGACGCGACGCCACACGCCATCTCAACAATCCCAAACTATCGGTGCCCGCCCACCCCACAGCAAACGAAGAAAACAAATAACATAACCAAAAATAAGGAGAACAAAATTATGTCTATCACACAAAACATCGAGCCAAACAAGCTCAACATCGAGGCTGGAGCAGCCCCCAAGACAAGTAAAATTGAGGAGGCGTTTGCCAAGTATAACCTGAATGTCGACGACAAGGCCGTACAGGAAGCTGTGCGCACCATCATCGCCGAGAAAGTGCCCCAAAACGATACCGTAGATGTAAAGAAATTCCTCATGGGCAGCATCGAGCTCACCACCCTGAAAACCACCGACAGCGACACCTCTGTCATGGCTTTCACCGAGCGCGTAAACGCCTTCGACGAGCAGTATCCTGACCTCCCCCACGTGGCCACCATCTGCGTATATCCCTGCTTCGCCAGCATCGTGGCCGATACCCTTGAGGTTGAAGGCGTTGAGATTGCTTGCGTGTCGGGCAGTTTCCCCAGCTCACAAGCCCTCATCGAGGTGAAGGCTGCCGAGACAGCACTCGCTGTAAAAGACGGTGCCACAGAGATTGATATCGTGATGCCCGTGGGCAAGTTCCTGTGCGGCGACTACGAGAGTTGTGCCGAAGATATCAGCGAAATGAAGGCTGCCTGTGGCGAAGCACCCATGAAGGTTATCCTCGAAACTGGCGACCTCGTTACCGCTTCAAACATCAAGAAAGCCTCTATCCTGTCGATGTATGCAGGTGCCGACTACATCAAGACTTCTACTGGCAAAGAGAAGATTTCGGCCACTCCCGAGGCTGCTTACGTGATGTGCCAGGCCATCAAAGAATACTACGACCAGACAGGCATACAGATTGGTTTCAAGCCCGCTGGCGGCATCAACAGCGTGATGGATGCCATCACCTATTACACCATCGTAAAAGAGGTGCTGGGCGAGCAGTGGCTCACCAACAAGTGGTTCCGTCTGGGCACCAGCCGTCTCGCTAACCAGCTGTTAAGCGAGCTCGAGGGCCAAGAGGTGAAGTTCTTCTAAGAAATGTAAGGAGGAGGAAAAGGCTTTAAAGGGAAAAGGAATGGGCATATAGGTTCTATATGGGGCCTATAAGGCCTATAAGACCCATAAGGCCTATAAGCCCTAAAGCCCCAAAAAGCCTTTTCCTCACTCATAAATAAACCATTAAAACCTATTAAAACCCATGCAAACCGACGCGTCATTCCTACCTTTACATGGTAACTACCGCAACCTGGTAGTCTATCAAAAAACAGAGTGTATATATGATATTACCTATTATTTTGCGCACCATTTTTTAGAGAAAGGCGACCGCACCATTGACCAAATGATACAGGCGGCAAGATCAGGAAAGCAAAATATTGCGGAGGGATGCTCGGCAGGCACTACGTCAAGAGAAACAGAGATAAAGCTGTTAAACGTGGCAAGAGCAAGCCTTGACGAACTGGTTATCGACTATGAAGACTATCTACGTACAAGAGACCTGAAACAATGGCCTAAAGATAGCATGAAAGGCATACAGGCAAGAAGGGCCTGCATACAGCATAACGACAGCAAATATTATCGCGACGCCATCAAGGTAAGAACAGCCGAAACGATTGCTAATATCGCCATTACGCTCATTCACCAAGCCCACGCAATGCTTCTAAAACTAATAGAAATAAACAAAAAAGAATTTTTAGAACAGGGAGGTATAAAAGAGGAAATGTATAGGGCAAGGCTAAAATATAGAAGCAACCCAAACCCCAAAGAAGCAAATAATAAACAGTAAAGGGGATAGGGCCTATATGACCTATATGACCTATAAGCACCATAAGCCCCATAGGCCTATAAGCACCATAAGACCCATAAGACCTATAAGACCAATAAGCCCTATAAGACCCAAAGCCCTATAAGCCCTCATAAGCCCTCATAAGCCCATAGCCTTCGGCCTTCTCTACTATTTTTCTCTCAATATTACAAAATCTAGGTAGGCTTTTAGGGCGTTCTTTACGGGTTCGCCGCCGTGTTCTTTGGCTATTGCGTCGAGCAGTTGCAGAGCCTCGGTATGCAGTTCTTGCATACGTTTTTCAGCATAGTCGATGCCCCCTTTTTCTTTCGCAAAGGCCACCAGACAGGCAATATCTTCGGCCGACGCCGCATGATCTTTCACCTTCAGTGCCAGCGCTTTCATTGCCTCGTCGCCCGTGCTGTTAAGGGCATAAATCACGGGCAGTGTAAGTTTACCTTCAGCCATATCATTGCCTGTAGGCTTGCCTATCTCAGGCGAGTCGTAATAGTCGAAAATGTCATCACGAATTTGGAAAATCACGCCCAGGTTCTGTCCAAACTGTTTTGCACGTTCAATATCGTCGTCGCTGGCACCAGCCGACAGCGCACCAATGCCGCAGCAAGCCTCAAACAGCGCCGCCGTTTTCTGCTTAATCACGTCATAATACACCTGTTCAGAGATGTCGCGGCGCCCAATATTCGAGAGCTGTAATATCTCGCCATCCGACAGCGTTCGACCCAGTTCAGCCAAGTAAGTAACAATTTTTTCAGAGTGTGTGCGTGCCACATGCAGCAGAGCCGTAGACAAAATATAGTCGCCCACCAGCACCGCCACCTTATTATCATAGGTAGCGTTTACCGACGCCTGTCCGCGACGTTCAGCGCTTTCGTCCACCACATCGTCGTGCACCAGCGA
Organism: uncultured Prevotella sp.; assembly: GCA_934230965.1. GTDB lineage: Bacteria > Bacteroidota > Bacteroidia > Bacteroidales > Bacteroidaceae > Prevotella. The sequence goes on along the minus strand of CAKQFW010000001.1, from coordinate 24,208 downwards.
CGCCGTGTGCAGCAGTTCCAGGCCGATGGCCGCGTTCTGCGTCACCTCCGACACCTCACCAAAGTTCTTGGCCATCAGCAAGATAAGCATCGGGCGCATACGTTTACCAGCCTTTTGTCGTATATGCTCCAGGGCACGACCCAGCAGGCCGTCGCTATGCATCAACGACAGGTTAAAGAGCTCAATAAACGTATTCAGTTCGCTTTCGATAGGGCGTTTGATGGTAGACAGAAAATCCATATAACCTTTACTTAATCTTGTTGAATTATCAATAAGCGCGCCCCTACCCTCGCCCGGCAACGTCAGCCACCGTCAGAACGATAGGCGCATACGCTATGCGATGCAAAATTACAGAAAATCTTGGTTATAAACGACAAACTAAGGCGAAAAGGGTGGCCACGTCAACTATTTTTCGTAATTTTACGCTGTCAAACATCACACTCATTATGGACAAACTGTTTCTTCTCGACGCATACGCCCTTATCTACAGGGCCTATTATGCTTTTATCAAGAACCCACGCATCAGCTCGAAGGGCATGAACACCTCGGCCGTTATGGGCTTTATGAACACCCTTCACGAGATACTCAACAAAGAGCACCCCACCCTTTTAGGCGTAGCTTTCGACCACGGCAAGACCTTCCGCGACGAAGCCTTCCCACAGTATAAGGCGCAGCGCGAGGCTACGCCCGAAGACATTCGCGCCTCGGTGCCCGTCATCAAAGACATCTTACAGGCCATGCACATACCCGTGCTGCAGGTCGATGGTTTCGAGGCCGACGACGTTATCGGCACCCTGGCCACCAAGGCTGGCGCCGAAGGCATTGCCACCTACATGCTCACCCCCGACAAAGACTATGGTCAGCTTGTCAGCCCCAACATCTTTATCTACCGCCCCCGACATGGTGGCGGCTACGATGTCATGGGCCCCGACGAGGTGAAAGAAAAATATGGCATCGCCTCGCCCCAGCAGGTCATCGACCTCTTGGCCCTCATGGGCGACTCGGCCGACAACTTCCCCGGCTGCCCCGGCGTGGGTGAGAAAACCGCCGTCAAACTCATCACACAGTTTGGCGACATCGACACCCTCCTTGCCAACACTGCCGACATCAAAGGCAAGCTTCGCGAAAAAGTAGAAGCCGCCACCGACGACATACGCATGTCGCGCTTCCTCGCCACCATTCGTCGCGACGTGCCCATCGACCTCGACCTCGACGCCCTTCGCATCAAAGACATCGACGAGGCCGCATTGCAGAAAATCTTCGCCGAACTGGAGTTTTCAAAACTCGCCGAGAAGTTTATTAAAAAAAGTGAAAATAAGCCAAAACTCGTAAAACCGCAGCTCGATTTGTTTGGTACAATTGCGCCCGACGACACAGCCGATGCCGAAAACTTGTTTAAAAACGAGGTAAAAAGCCTATCATTAAACATACAAACCGCTGATAATGCAATCGTTGCGAAAGAAAAGATTGACTTTTTCTTGTCAAAACAAATTCTCGGAATAGACACAGAAGGCCAATCATCAGTGCCCGTAAGCCTATCGGCCATCACTTTGTCGGCTTCAGAGGCCGAAACCGTGCGCTTCGTCCTTCCCGCCGACGCCGTCGAGCGCCAAGCCATGTGCGAGGTGCTGCGCGAGGTGCTTGAAAACGAAAACATAGAGAAAGTCGGGCACGACCTGAAGCAACACCTTAAACAGCTGTCGGCCGAAGGGCTCACTCTCAAGGGTCAGCTCTTCGACGTGATGCTCGCCCACTATGTGTTGCAGCCCGAACTGAAGCACGACCTACCCTACCTCTCCGACACCCTCTTGCACCTCACCACCGACGGCACCGCCCCCGGCACCCTGGCTCACGTGTCGCTGCTCTTGGCACAGCACCTAAGCAAAGACCTCAACGGCACCGACGCCCAAAAGGTGTTTACCGACATTGAGATGCCGCTGGTGCCTGTGCTGGCACAGATGGAGCTGTATGGCGTGCGCCTCGACACCACTGCCCTGGCCGACGTGTCGACCACCTTCAACGCGCGCCTCAACGACATTGAGCAAGAAATATACACCCTGGCGGGCGAGTCGTTCAACATTGCGTCGCCCAAACAGGTGGGCGAAATATTGTTTGGCAAGATGCAGCTGGTTGAGAAACCTAAGAAAACCAAGACGGGCCAATACGTCACCTCTGAAGAGGTGTTGCAGCAGTTGGCACATCAGCACCCCATCGTGCAAAAGATATTGCAGCACAGAGGGTTAAAGAAGTTGCTGGGCACCTATGTCGATGCTCTGCCGCTGCTCACCGATGCCCACAGCCATCTGCACACCACCTTCAACCAGGCCGTCACCGCCACAGGCCGTTTGTCGTCGTCAAACCCCAACCTACAAAACATACCCGTGCGTGGCGACGATGGCAAAGAGATACGCCGCTGCTTCGTGCCCGACGAGGGTTGCCGCTTCTTCTCGGCCGACTACTCACAAATTGAGCTTCGCGTCATGGCGCACCTCAGCCAAGACGAGCACCTCATCAGCGCCTTCCGCTCGGGCCACGACATACACGCCGCCACGGCAGCAAAGATATATAAGGTGCCCATCGAAGAGGTAACACGCGACCAGCGCACACGCGCCAAGCGTGCCAACTTCGGCATTATCTACGGCATCACCACCTTCGGCCTGGCCGAGCGTCTCGACATCAGCCGAGCCGAGGCTAAAGCGCTGATAGATGGCTACTTTGAGTCGTTTCCAAAGGTGTACGAATATATGGAGCGGGCCAAAGCCGAGGCGCGCGAGAAGGGCTATGCCGAGACGCTGTTTGGCCGCCGACGCTATCTGCCCGACATCAATTCGCACAACGGCACCGTGCGCGCCTTTGCCGAGCGAAACGCCATCAACGCCCCCATTCAGGGCACGGCAGCCGACATCATCAAGATGGCTATGGCGCGCATTTATAAAGCGTTTCACGTGAAGCAATTACAATCGAAAATGATACTGCAGGTGCACGACGAGCTCAACTTCTCGGTAGTGCCTGGCGAAGAGTTGCTGGTTGAAGAGATTGTGCTCAACGAGATGGAACATATCGTAAACATAAGTGTGCCCCTGGTGGCCGACTCGGGATGGGGCGATAATTGGCTCGAGGCGCATTAAGGAAAAGCCTTCCCCAGCACCTCTCAAACGGGAGTGGAGATGGCAAAAACATAAAAATCTACAAATTAGTTGTTCTCAAGAGCACACCCCTAAAAATAATAAAGTGTAAGCAAAACATGGTCGTTTGCTTACACTTTTTTTTATTGATACCCTTCATTTGCGAAACCCTTGGTTTTAGGCTGCGAAACCCTTGGTTTCAGGCTGTAAAACCCTTGGTTTCAGAAGGTAAAACCAAGGCTTTCAGATTGTAATTTAAAGCCCCTCCCCCGCGCCGCGCGGAGCGCGGCTTCCCCCTCCCCTTCTTGCTCTGGCAAGCGACCAAAGGTCGAGCGATGGAGGGGAGTGAATACCCCTGCTTCTTGCTGGAGGACGAGGTGTAGTTAAGTGAAGAATTCATGTGATTGGCGAGGCAAACCATAGTAGGACGGTGGTCTCCGTGCCCCGTCCTCCAGCAACCAAAATGCTTATTTTAAGACTCTTAGACAAAACAGAAAAAACATTATCGCTGTTTTGGGGGGACGAAAGTTTACTTGCTGGAGGACGGGGCACGGAGACCACCGTCCTACTTGGAGGGCACATTCGTTTAGCTAAAAATGCTCACAATAATATTGTTGTTCTTTGTTGGGCAATTGTTGTTGATATTGTTGTTCAATTGTTGTCCTTTTTTGTAGTTTTTATTATTAATATTATTGTTCTTGAGCAATAGCAATACATTTTTATTTCACCCTAATCATGGTGAGGCCGTCGCGCAGAGGCAACATGACGCGCGTTACGCGAGGGTCGTGGGCAATGAAGTCGTTAAACTGTTCTATGCCAGATGTTTGGCGGTCGTTATCGTAGGCGTGGTCTACCACATGGCCATCCCACAGCGTGTTGTCGGCCAAGATGAGGGCGCCAGGGTTCATGAGCGGCAGCAATCGGTTGAAGGTGTCGAGATAGGTGCGCTTGTCGCCATCGAGAAACGCCATGTCGAATTTTACGCCCAGCGTGGGTGCAAGTTCGTTAGCGTCGCCAATGATGAAGCGTATCTTATCGGCATAGTCCGACTGCTCTATCCAGGGTCGGGTGAAGTCTTCCATCTCGTCGTTAATCTCAAAGGTGTATAGCGTGCCATCGTCGGGCAGACCCTCGGCAATGCAGAGGGCACTGTATCCGCTAAAGGTGCCCACCTCCAACACGTTATGCGGGCGCTGCAGTTGGGTGAGCATGGTTAGCAGTCGGCCTTGCAAGTGTCCGCTGGCCATGCGCCCGTGAATGGTGTGTATGTGTGTGGCGCGATACAGGCGGTAGAGATATTCGGGCTCGGGGTCGCTGTGCGCTAAGAGGTATTGTTCTAAAGATGTCATTTTTTTTAAGACTGTGTTTTAACCAAAGCAAGTGAAAGAGCTATAAAACCTATAGGGCCTATATGACCTATAAGACCTATAAGACCTATAGGGCCCATAAGCCCTATACCCCCATAAGCCCTATACCCCCATAACCCTTATAATTTCAATATTGCTTCGAGCGCCAGGCGGTAGCTGTCAAGGCCAAAGCCCGCGATAACGCCTTTGCAAGCAGCCGATATCATGCTTTTGTGGCGGAACTCTTCGCGCTGATGCACATTGCTGATGTGCACCTCGATGACGGGGCATGGCACCGAGCGTATGCAGTCGTGCAGCGCCACCGAGGTGTGGGTGTAGGCGCCAGCGTTCAGGATGATGCCGTCGGTGGTGAAGCCCACCTTCTGTATGTAGTCGATGAGGAAGCCCTCTACATTGCTCTGATAATACTCGATGGTAACGTCGGGGTACTGCTTGCGCAGCGCCTCAAGATAGGGCTCAAAGGCCGACTGGCCATAGATGCCTGGCTCGCGCTTACCTAACAGGTTGAGGTTGGGGCCATTGATGATTTGAATGTTCATATTTTTGTTTTTTTTATTATCTTTGCACCATGACAACAAACAATGGCATGGCGGGGTTAGTGCGACGTTATGTGCGCTATCTGCGCCTTGAGCGCAACTACTCGCAAAACACGATGGAGGCGTATCGTAACGACCTGTCGCACCTTGAGCGCTTTATGCAGCACGAGGGGCTCACCCCCGAACAGGTTACGCTCGAGCATCTGCAGCAGTTTGCCGCCCATCTGCATGAGTGGGGCATAACGCCTACATCGCAAGGGCGAGTGCTGAGCGGTGTGCGCTCGTTTTTCCGCTTCTTGCTGATAGAGGGCTACATCAGCGCCGACCCCACCGAACTGCTCGAATGGCCTGTCTTAGGCCAGCATCTTCCCGAGGTGCTTTCGGTAGAAGAAGTCGACCGCATAGAGCAGAGCATCGACCTCTCAACAAACGAGGGTCAGCGCAACCGCGCCATCATCGAGGTGCTGTTTGCCTGTGGCTTGCGTGTGAGCGAACTGGTAACGCTGAAGATGAGCAACCTGTTTCTCGATCAGCACTTTTTGCGTGTGAATGGCAAGGGCAACAAAGAGCGTTTTGTGCCCATCTCTGACAGCGCCATACACGAGCTGCGCCTGTGGTTCTACCACCGCAACCTGATGGCCATCAAGCCAGGCGAAGACGACTATGTGTTTCTAAACCGCCGTGGTGCACACCTCACGCGCACCATGATACTGATCATAGTAAAGCAGCTGGCCGAGGCGGCGGGCATAGAGAAAAACATCTCGCCACACACCTTTCGCCACACCTTTGCCACCGAGCTGCTAAAGGGTGGCGCCGACCTACGTGCCATACAGATGATGCTGGGCCACGAACATGTGGGCACCACACAGGTGTATACGCATCTGGGCGACGAGAGCTTGCGCAAAGCCATTCTTGAGCACCATCCGCGCAACAGGCGGTAAGGCTGTCAACAGGTTATGCCTTACAAAGTTACTATTTTTTTGGTTTCAATCATCACTACAGTAACATAAAGTAAAAAAAATATGCACACAAACACCTTTCTGCGCTACATGGGCGTAGCGCTGTGCTGCCTGTGCCTGGCCACCGCCTGTAACAACCAGCGGCAGCAGTCAACAGCGGGCAGCAACATCACCTTCACCCACGAGCACCGTCTGCCCACCACCCCCGTAAAAGACCAGGGGCACAGCGAGTTATGCTGGGCCTATGCCATGCTGGCCACCATCGAGACCGAACACCTCATGCAGGCCGACTCGGTAAACCTCTCGCCTCACTATATGGCGCGACAGTGGCTGCAACGCCAGGCCGTGGCCTACCGCCTCTCTACGCGCCACCGCCCCATCTCTATGCGCGGCATGGCACCCATGGCTTTACACCTGTTGCGCGAAGAGGGCGCCATGCCCTACGACAGCTACTGGACGACAGAAAACATCAACTATAAAGCCCTGGCCCGACGTGCCATGATGGCTGCCGACGCCTCGGCATCGCTGGCCGAGCTGCACACGGCCGTAGACCGCCTGTGCGACCAAACCGTGGGCTATCTGCCCAAGCACATCTATATGCTGGGGGCCGAATATTCGCCCCTCGACTTTGCCCAAAGTGTGTGCCGACGCAACGAGTGGCGCGCCTACACCAGCGTTACGCACCACCCCTTCTACACCGATGTGCCCTTAGAGATGGACGACAACCGCCTGAACGACACGTTCTATAACTTGCCCATCGACACGCTGGTGCAATATATCAAGCAGCAGCTGCACAGCGGGCACCCCGTATGCTGGGAGGGCGACATCAGCGAGCCAGGCTTCAACTGGCCCGAAGGCTTGGCCCACTGCCCCACCCCATCGGCCGAGCGCTGTCAGCAAGTGCGCCAGCAGCTTATCGAGCGCCGCCTCACCACCGACGACCATTGCCTATGCCTCGTGGGCACCGCCCAAGGCAGCGATGGCCAGCTGTGGTTTATAGCCAAAAACTCGTGGGGCACCCACAACGCTCGCCACGGGTTTATATACCTGTCAGAGGGGTATGTAAGGATGAAGACCATTGCGGTGGTGGGAAAGGCATTATAACGCCTCCTTTTTAACCTTTTTACCTTTATACCTTTTTACCTTAGAAAAAAATATGTAACTTTGCATCATGCGTTATTATACGCCAGAAAAAAGCGTTACTATGTGCAAATAAAAAACACAAGATATGGAATACAATTTCAGAGACATTGAGAAGAAATGGCAGAGCCAGTGGGTGAAAGATAACACCTACCGCGTGACCGAACAAGCAGACAAAAAGAAATTTTATGTATTAAACATGTTCCCCTACCCCTCGGGAGCTGGCTTGCACGTAGGACACCCCTTAGGCTACATTGCCAGCGACATATACGCACGCTTCAAGCGCCTGAACGGTTATAACGTGCTGAACCCCATGGGCTACGACGCCTACGGTCTGCCCGCCGAGCAGTATGCCATACAAACGGGCCAGCACCCCGAGGTTACCACCGTGGCCAATATTAACCGCTATCGTGAGCAGCTCGACAAGATAGGCTTCTCGTTCGACTGGAGCCGCGAGGTGCGCACCTGCGACCCCAAATACTACCACTGGACCCAGTGGGCCTTTCAGAAGATGTTTAACCACTTCTTCTGCAACACCTGTCACAAGGCACAGCCCATCAGCAAACTTATCGAGCACTTCGAGCAGAAGGGCACCGAGGGCCTTGACGTGGCACAGAGCGAGCCCCTGACCTTCACGGCCGACGAGTGGAACGCCATGACCGACGTTGAGAAACAGCAAACACTGATGAACTACCGCATAGCCTACCTGGGCGAAACCATGGTAAACTGGTGCGCAGGTCTGGGCACCGTGCTGGCCAACGACGAGGTGGTAAACGGTGTGAGCGAGCGTGGCGGATACCCCGTAGTGCAGAAAAAGATGCGCCAGTGGTGCCTGCGCACCTCGGCCTACTCGCAGCGCTTGCTCGACGGTCTCGACACCATCGACTGGAGCGACTCGATAAAAGAAACACAGCGCAACTGGATAGGACGTTCTGAAGGAACAGAGATGGAGTTCACTGTAAAAGACAGCGAAAAGCATTTCACCATCTTCACCACACGCGCCGACACCATCTTCGGCGTTACCTTCATGGTGCTGGCTCCTGAGAGCGAGCTGGTAGAGCAGCTCACCACCCCCGAGCAGAAAGCTGCCGTAGACGAATATTTGGCTTACGTAAAGAAGCGCACCGAGCTCGACCGCATGGCCAACCATGCCGTAACAGGCGTGTTCACAGGCTCGTATGCCGTTAACCCCTTCACGGGCGAAGACATTCCTATCTGGATTTCTGAATATGTGCTGGCCGGCTACGGCACAGGCGCCATCATGGCCGTGCCTGCTCACGACTCGCGCGACTACGCCTTTGCCCGCCACTTCAACCTGCCCATCATTCCCCTTATCGAGGGTGCCGATGTGAGCGAGCAGAGCTTCGACGCCAAAGAAGGCATCGTAACCAACTCGCCCGCCGCTGGCAAGGAGAGCCTCGATGGCTTCACATTGAATGGCCTCAGCGTGAAAGACGCCATTGCTAAGACCAAGCAGTTTGTTACCGAGAAAGGCTTGGGCCGCGTAAAAGTAAACTACCGTTTGCGCGACGCCATCTTCTCGCGCCAGCGCTACTGGGGCGAGCCCTTCCCCGTTTACTACAAAGACGGCATGCCGCAGATGGTGCCCGAAGCATGTCTGCCCCTTGAGCTGCCCGAGATTGAAACCTACAAGCCCACCGAGACTGGCGAGCCACCATTGGGCCGCGCCAAGATGTGGGCATGGGACACCACACAGAACAAGGTGGTAGACAAGGCCTTAGTTGATGACAAGACCATCTTCCCGCTCGAGCTCAACACCATGCCGGGCTTTGCAGGCTCATCAGCCTACTATCTGCGCTACATGGATCCGAACGACGACAAGGCATTGGTATCGCCCGAGGCCGACCACTACTGGCAGAACGTAGACCTGTATGTAGGCGGCTGCGAGCACGCCACAGGCCACCTCATCTACTCACGTTTCTGGAACAAGTTCCTCTTCGACCTGGGCGTGTCGTGCAAGGAAGAGCCCTTCCAGAAGCTCGTAAACCAGGGCATGATACAGGGCCGCAGCAACTTTGTATATCGCATTAACGACGACGACCACTCAAAGGCACCCGTCTTTGTATCGGCCGGACTGAAAGACCAGTACGATGTTACCCCCATACACGTTGACGTAAACATCGTTAACGCTGACGTGCTCGACATTGACGCCTTCCGCCAGTGGCGACCCGAATATCAGAACGCCGAGTTTGTGCTTGAAGACGGAAAATACATCTGCGGATGGGCCGTTGAAAAGATGTCGAAGTCGATGTTCAACGTCGTAAACCCCGACATGATTGTTGAGCGCTATGGCGCCGACACCCTGCGTCTGTACGAGATGTTCCTCGGCCCCGTTGAGCAGAGCAAACCCTGGGACACCAACGGCATTGATGGCTGCCACCGCTTCTTGAAGAAATTCTGGAACCTCTACCAGGCCGAGCTCGACAACAACGAGCCCACACCCGAGATGCTGAAGAGCGTGCACAAGCTCATCAAGAAGGTAACCGAGGACATCGAGAAGTTCTCTTACAACACCTCTATCTCGGCCTTCATGATTGCCGTGTCAGAACTGTCACAGCAGAAGTGCCACAACCGCACACTGCTCAACCAGCTCACCGTGCTCATAGCACCCTTCGCGCCCCACATTGCCGAAGAGTTGTGGCACCTCACAGGCGGACAGGGTTCGGTATGCGACGCACAGTGGCCCGCCTTCAACCCCGAATATCTTGTTGAGAACGAGGTGCAGCTCACCGTGTCGTTCAACGGCAAGGCACGCTTCCAGAAGAAGTTTGCTGCCGACGCCAAGAACGACGAGATACAGGCCGCCGTGCTGGCCGACGAGCAGAGCCAGAAGTATCTCGACGGTAAGACCGTGGTGAAGGTTATCGTGGTGCCGAAGAAGATTGTGAATATTGTAATCAAATAAAAAGCCCCTCCCCCGCGCCGCTTCGCGGCTTCCCCCTCCCCTTATGGAGGGGAGTAATATGCATCGCTAAGGCGGCTTTGGGAAAGAACTTTACTAAGCATAGCTAAGGCGGCTTTTGAAGGAACTTTACTAAGCATAGCAAAGGCGGCTTTTGGGAGCTACTTTACAATATTTGAGACTATTTTAAACGCTGACGTTAAACTATTAAAATATCCCTGACAACCCCTCATGATGCGCTGCAGGGCATTTCACTCCCCTCCATAAGGGGAGGGGGAAGCCGCGCAAGCGGCGCGGGGGTGGGGCTTCATTTTTTATGTTCAAGAACAAAGCTATTGTCAATGAGGTGAAAGACTACCTCTTCATCACCCTCGGTCTGCTGATGTACACCTTCGGCTGGACCGTCTTCTTGCTGCCCTACCAGATTGTGACAGGAGGCGTAACGGGTATCGCTGCCATTGTTTATTACGCATCGCGCATACCCATTTCTTACACCTACTTCATCATCAACCTGGTACTGCTGGCGGTGGCCCTCAAGATACTGGGCTTCAAGTTTATGGTGAAGACGGTATACGCCATCATTTCCCTATCCGTGTTCTTATGGGTGGCGCAAAACCTGATGACCGGCGCCGACGGCCACATGCTACGCCTGCTGGGCGAGAACAACGTGTTTATGTCGATGGTGATAGGCTGCTGCTTTACAGGTTCGGCCTTGGCCGTAGTGTTCCTACATAACGGCTCGACGGGCGGCACCGACATTGTGGCCGCCGTGGTAAACAAGTATCACAACCTGTCGTTGGGCACCGTGCTCATCATTGTCGACATCCTCATCATCGGGTCGTCATTCCCCGTGTTCTGCGAGAAATATAACTATGAGATGGGCTTGCGTATCATGGTAACAGGCCTCTGCGCCATGATGATTGAAAACTTTGTGCTCGACTATGTGATGAACGCTCGTCGCGAGTCGGTGCAGTTTATGATCTTCTCGCGCAAACACGAAGAGATAGCTTACGCCATCGGCACCAAGCTCGACCACGGCGTAACCATTCTCGACGGTCATGGCTGGTACACAGGCCAAGATATGAAGGTGCTGTGCATCTTGGCGCGCAAGAACGAGAGCCCTGCCATCTTCCGCCTCATCAAGATTATCGACCCCAACGCCTTCGTGAGTCAGAGTGCCGTCATAGGCGTCTTTGGCGAGGGCTTCGACCACATCAAGGTGAAGGTTACCGACAAGCACACACAAGAGCTACAAACACACTTGCAAAACAAGAAACACATTAAAGACAACAATGAAAATAGTATTTGCCACGAACAATGCCCACAAGCTACAGGAGATACGCCAAATTCTGGGCAACAAGCTTGAGGTATTGTCGCTGAACGATATCAACTGCCACGCCGACATACCAGAAACGGCCGACACGCTGGAGGGCAACGCCTTGCAAAAGGCGCAATATGTGATGACACGCTATCATCTGCCCGTCTTTGCCGACGACACCGGGCTGGAGGTCGACGCACTGGATGGCGCCCCCGGCGTGCATAGCGCACGCTATGCCGAGGGTGTGGGGCACGACTCGGAAGCCAATATGAGCAAACTGCTGCAGGAACTCGAGGGACAAACTAACCGTAAAGCATGCTTCCGCACCGTCATCGCCCTACTGCTGCCCGACGCGGCACACCCCGACGCCACCGATGTGCACCTCTTTGAGGGGCGCGTCGACGGCACCATCGCCACCGAGCGCACAGGCACGGGGGGCTTCGGCTACGACCCGCTGTTTGTGCCCGAGGGCTACAACCAGTCGTTTGCTGTGCTGGGCGACGCGGTGAAGAACACCATCTCACACCGCGCTCGCGCCGTACAACAGTTGGCACAATTTCTTTTGTCACAAAACATCTGATATGCATACCACACCATTCACTTCCTCCCTTTCAACAGTGGCTCATGCCCTGCGCACACACGTGGTGCAGCGGGCGTTCCTTCTCTGTCTGTTCGTAGCAGCGACCATCACGTCGGCATGGGCTCAGCAGTTGGGCTCGTGGCAGTCGTTTCCCGCCTTCTACGACGTTACGCACATTGTTGAAGGTGGCGGTCGTGTTTGGGTGCTGGCTTCGGGCAATGTGATGAGCTACGATACCAGCACAGGCGAGAGCAACGTCTACACCAAGGGCGACCCGCTGAGCGATGCTAACATTGCCCTCATAGGCTATAACACCACGGCTCGGGCGCTGCTGGTGATGTATGCCAATGGCAATATAGACATTCTGCGTGCCGATGGGTCGGTAACAAACGTTTCCGACTATTATAACAAAGCCATGACCGAAGACAAGACGGTAACAAACATCGTCATGTCGGGACGCTACGCCTACCTCACCACCATGTTTGGCATCATCAAGCTCGACATGACACGTGGCGAGATTAACGACACCTACAACATGGGCACACAGGTAAACGACGTGCTCGTTGAGGGCAACACCCTCTATGCCGCCACTGTAAAGGGCTTGTACCGAGGCAATATCACCTCAAACCTCATGCAGCCCAGCGCCTGGACACAGCTCAACACCATACAGTGGATGATGGTGGCGCGCATGAAAAACCAGCTGTATGCCGCCTCTGACACCTATCTGTGCACCATTAACGAGGCCAATGGCAGCATCGCTGTGGTGTGGACACCACACATGAAGAAGGTGCAGAAAACCGCCGACCGCTTGCTGTTCTTCGGCTACAGCCCCGACGTGCTCATCTACACCGCCGACGGACATTGCACCAGTCAGCATCTCGACAACACCTATGCTTGGCTATACAACGCCACCTCAAACACATGGTGGGTGGGCAGCAGCAAGGGCGTAGCACAGCAGATAGCTTTTGAGAGCGAACAGAGCAACGCCCCCTACTCTATCGTCACCCCAAACATCTTGCCTAACAGTCCGCGCAGCAACCACTTTGCACGTATCAAGGTGCGCAATGGTACGCTATACAGCGTGCCAGGCCGAAGCACAGGCGAGCAGCCAGGCGCCGTACAGGTATGGGATGGAGACAGCTGGACGTTCTTCGACAACACCTTCGCCGAGACATTAAATTTTAAATATCGCGGCATCACCGACCTCTGCTTCGACCCCACCGATGCCTCACACATCACCGTGTCGGGCATACCCGGCATCTTCGAGTTTAAGGATGGGCAGCTGTGGCGTCGCTGGAACCTCGACAATTCGCCCCTACAACATGCCGAGACGGTGAAAAACCCCGCCAGTTGGCCTAACTATGCCTGTGTGTTCTCATGCGCTACCGACAACCAAGGCACACTGTGGGTTACCAACAGCATTAGCGCGTCAACATCGTTGATGTCGATCTCTAAAGATGGCACCTGGACACAGCACCCTAACAGCAACCTCATGGTAACGGTAAATGGCAAGCAGCGCTCAATGGATATGATGACAAGCATGATGTTCGACTCGCGCAACCTACTGTGGTTTACCAACGACGACTATCGCAAGCCAGCCCTCATAGCCTACGACACCGAAAGCAATGTGATGAACGTTTACACATCGTTCATAAACGAAGATGGCACAGCCGTACAAGTAACGGGCGTGCGCTGCGTGGTAGAAGATATTGACCACAACATGTGGATAGGCACAAACGCGGGTCCGCTTATGCTTGAGGTGGCAACGCTCGAAAGCGGCGGAACGGTGTTTAACCAGGTAAAGGTGCCACGCAACGATGGCACAAACCTGGCCGACTATCTGCTGGCTAACGTAGGCATTAAATGTATGGCCATTGATGGTGCTGGGCGCAAATGGATGGGCACCGACGATAACGGCATATACCTTATCAGCGCCGACAATATGCAGCAGATAGCCCACTTCACCACCGACAACTCGCCCCTACCCTCAAACGAAATTGAAAGTGTGGCCGTAGATGGCCGCACGGGCCGCGTATATATAGGCACCGCAGTGGGCCTCTGCTCGTATATGGGCGACGCCTCTGAGCCCGCCGAAACAATGACAAAAGACAACGTTTATGCCTACCCTAACCCCGTGCGCCCCGACTATAACGGCCTGGTAACGGTAACGGGCCTAACGCTGAACGCCGACGTAAAGATTGTAACAGCTAACGGCACACTGGTGGCCGAAGGACGCAGCAACGGCGGCACCTTCACCTGGGACGCCACCGACAAGAAAGGACGTCGCGTAGCCAGCGGCGTTTACATGGTGCAAACGGCCACCGCCGATGGCAAGAAAGGCACCGTGTGCAAGATAGCGGTGGTTAATTAAAAATCAAAAAATGAAAATATTTTTCAATCATAAAGAAGAGCTGTGGAACTCGTGGTCGCACGGTGCTGGCATCATCTTAGGGCTCACCGTGGGCACCGCCTTTCTGGTATGGTGCGGATGGGCACGTAACGGATGGGCCACAGCAGGCATTATCCTGTACCTGTTTGGCATGTTATGCTCGTATGTTGCCAGCACCGTATATCACGCCCTGAGCGCTTGGTCGCCATGGAAAGAGCGGCTGCGCAAATGGGACCACGCCGCCATCTACTGGCACATAGCAGGCAGCTACTCGCCCATCACGCTCATCGCCATGCGCGACTACGGCTACTGGGGATGGGCGCTGTTCATCTTTATATGGGCGGCAGCCATCGCGGGCACCATCAAGAGCTTTATCTCGCTCAAAGGGCACAGCAAGATAGAGACCATCTGCTTCGTGGTGATGGGTCTCAGCGTGCTCGTGGCCTTCAAACCCCTCGTCGACTGTGTGAGCACCGCCGCCGTGGCATGGATCATTGGCGAGGGCGTATGCTACATCACTGGTGCCCTCTTTTACAGCCTCAATGGGCGCCGCTATATGCACACCGTGTTCCACTTCTTCGTCTTGGCAGGCTCCATCTGCCATATCATAGCAGTGTGGGACATATTAATGAAATATCTATAGAGAAATGGCAAGTAAGCAGAACGAACCTACCCCCATGATGAAGCAGTTTTTGTCGCTGAAGGCAAAGCATCCTGATGCGCTACTACTGTTTCGCTGTGGCGACTTTTACGAAACCTATTGCGACGATGCAGTAACGGCATCGCGCATATTGGGTATCACCCTCACGCGCCGCAATAATGGCAGTTCGAAGGCCGACACCGAGATGGCGGGGTTCCCACACCACGCCCTCGACACCTACCTACCCCGCCTCATACGGGCCGGACGCCGTGTGGCCATCTGCGACCAGCTTGAAGACCCCAAGCTCACGAAAAAGTTGGTGAAACGTGGCATTACCGAGCTGGTGACGCCAGGCGTGGCCATGGCCGACAACGTGCTCAACTATAAAGAAAACAACTTCTTGGCCGCCGTACACTTTGGCAGACAGAGCGTGGGCGTAGCCTTTCTCGATATCTCTACAGGCGAATTTCTTACGGGCGAAGGCAATGCCGACTATGTGGCTAAGCTGATGGCCAACTTCCAACCCAAAGAGGTGCTGTATGACCGTGCCTGCAAAGCGCTCTTCGAAGAGCAGTTTGGCACACGCTGGTGCATCTTCGAGCTCGACGACTGGGTGTTTACCGACACCGCCGCCCGACAGAAGCTGTTGCGCCACTTCGGCACCACCTCGCTGAAGGGTTTCGGCGTAGAACACTTGGCCAACGGCATCATTGCCGCAGGGGCCGTGATGCAATATCTTGAGATGACGCAGCACACGCACATAGGACATATCACCTCGCTGCGACGCATCGAAGAAGAGCGCTATGTGCGACTGGACAATTTCACCATTCGCTCGCTCGAACTGGTGCAGCCTATGCAGCCCGATGGCCTCTCGCTGCTGGGCGTTATCGACAAAACGGTGACACCGATGGGCGGACGTATGCTCAGACGCTGGATGGTGTTTCCGCTGAAAGACGTGGTGGCCATCAACGCCCGCCTCAACATTGTGCAGTATGCCATCGACCACACAGCCTTTGCCGACGGCATAGACGACCAGCTGCACCGCATTGGCGACCTTGAACGCATCATCTCAAAGGTGGCCGTAGGACGTGTGTCGCCACGCGAAGTGGTGCAACTGAAGTTGGCCCTCGCTGCCCTGGTGCCCGTGAAGACGGCGCTGGAAAACGCCACCGACGAGGGTCTGCAGCGCATGGCCGAACAGATAAACCCGTGCAGCATCTTGCGACAGCGCATAGAACAAGAGATACGCCCCGACGCCCCACAACTGGTAAACAAGGGCGGCGTGATTGCCGATGGCTATAATGCTGAGCTGGACGAGCTGCGCCGTATCTCGCGTCATGGCCGCGACTACTTGCTTGAGATACAGCAGCGCGAGACCGAACGCACAGGCATAGCCTCGCTAAAGGTGGGCTACAACAACGTGTTTGGCTATTATCTTGAGGTGCGCAACACGTATAAAGACAAGGTGCCTGCCGAGTGGGTGCGCAAGCAAACGCTGGCCAACGCTGAGCGATATATCACACAAGAGCTGAAAGAATATGAGGAGAAGATTATGGGTGCCGACGAGAAAATTCTTATTCTCGAAACGCGCCTCTTCAACGAACTCATTGCTGCCATGCAAGAGTATATACCGCAGATACAGATTGATGCCAACATCACGGCTCGCCTCGACTGCCTCATGGCCTTTGCTAAGACAGCCATCGACCACCATTATGTGCGCCCCGAGGTGAGCGACGACGCCACCCTCGACATCATACAGGGCCGACACCCCGTTATCGAGACCCAATTGCCCGTGGGCGAAAACTATGTGCCCAACGATATCTTGCTCGACACCGAAAAGCAACAAATCATGATTATCACTGGCCCTAACATGGCGGGTAAGTCGGCATTGCTCAGACAAACGGCCCTTATCACCCTCATGGCACAAACGGGCTGCTTCGTGCCAGCCCAAAAGGCACACATAGGCACCGTTGACAAGGTGTTTACACGTGTGGGCGCATCAGATAACATCGCGCTGGGCGAGTCGACCTTCATGGTTGAGATGACCGAAGCCTCTGACATCTTGAACAACGTAACCCCACGCTCTCTCGTGCTCTTCGACGAGCTCGGACGCGGCACCTCTACCTACGATGGCATCTCCATAGCATGGGCCATCGTCGAATATCTGCACCAGCACCGCGGCGCACAGGCACGCACCCTCTTCGCCACCCACTACCACGAACTGAACGAGATGGAGCACCAGTTTGCGCGTATAAAGAATTATAATGTTAGCGTGCGCGAGGTTGATGGCAAGGTTATCTTCCTAAGAAAGCTGATGCCAGGCGGCTCTGAACACTCGTTCGGTATTCATGTGGCCGAGATAGCAGGCATGCCCAAAAGCATCGTAAAACGCGCCAATGAGGTGCTGAAACAGCTCGAGGCCGACAACGCACAAGTGGGCATTGACGAGGAGGAGCAAGGCGATAATGAAAACAGCTCTCAAGACAATAGCGAAAACAGCACTCAAGACAATAGCGAAAACAGCGCACAGGGCCACACCGTAAAAGCCAAGAAGCCCCACAACCTGCCCAAGGCCGACAACCTACAGCTCAGCTTCTTCCAGCTCGACGACCCCGTGCTTTCACAGATACGCGACGAGATATTAGGCTTAGACATAAACAACCTAACGCCCGTTGAAGCCCTAAACAAGCTAAACGATATCAAGAAGATATTGAGAGGAAAGAGCTAAGTAAGGAAAAGGGAAAAGGGAAAAGGGAAAAGGAAAAGTGAAAAGTGAAAAGTGAAAAATCCTATAGCTTTGCGGCTCTCGGCTTAGTCCCCTCGGCTTAGAAAGGCCTAGAGAGGCTTAGAAAGGCTTCCCCGACCAAAACCCCCACCCCAATAACCCCCATAAAATTCATATTTTCAACCACTTGCATTGATATAAATAAAGAAAAAGGGCAAAAATATGCACAATACCACCCTATTTGTGCAACGCTTTATGCTTTTTTAATGAAAAAATTTGCAAGTACGGATAAAAATGAGTTACTTTGTAGCCGATTTTGAAATTAGAATATTATTTATAAACACATTAAAGATTAAAATTATGTCAGAAATTGAAGCAAAGGTAAAAGACATTATCGTAGACAAACTGGGTGTAGACGAGGCTGATGTAAAGCCCGAAGCAAGCTTCACAAACGATCTCGGTGCTGATTCACTCGACACTGTAGAGCTCATCATGGAGTTTGAGAAGGAGTTTGGTATCTCTATTCCCGACGATAAGGCCGAGAAGATCGCCACTGTTGGTGACGCTATCGCTTACATCCAGGAGAACAGCAAATAAGGCACACCCCTCAGTATATTCCCCTTCCTCAATGCCGAAGGGGCCACATACGCCCCGTATCGTAAAGAGGCACGGCATTGATACGAAGAATAACAAAAAGATGACTGAGGCGCGTCACCGCGCTTGCACGTTTTAACGGTTGATAGTTTCTGGCACCTGAACATTTCTTCATCCAGAAACCATCAACCTTTTGCGCTTTTTAAATAAGCGCACCGAGAAAAGCATACCTTTTCATATCAAGCACCAGACATTAAAAAAACGACATGGAATTAAAAAGAGTAGTAGTAACGGGCATTGGCGCCGTTACACCTGTAGGCAACACTGCTGAAGAAACCTGGGCAAACCTGCTGGCAGGAAAGAGCGGTGCTGCCCCCATCACCCATTTTGACACCACCAACTTCAAGACACAGTTTGCTTGCGAGGTAAAAGACCTCAACATCAACGACTATATCGACCGCAAGGAAGCCCGCAAGATGGACCGCTATACACAGCTCGCCATCATCGCTGCAAAACAGGCTATCGAAGACAGTCAGGTTGACCTCGACGCCATTGACAAGCAGCGCGTAGGCGTGGTTTACGGCGTAGGCATCGGCGGCATCAAGACCTTTGAAGACGAGGTGTCTTATTATGGACAGCACCAAGAGGCTGGTCCTAAGTTCAACCCCTTCTTCATCCCGAAGATGATTGCCGACATCGCCTCAGGACAGATTTCTATCCTCTACGGCTTCAACGGTCCTAACTATACCACCACATCGGCTTGTGCATCATCAAGCAACGCTCTGGCCGACGCCTTCAACCTGGTGCGTCTGGGCAAGGCCGACATGATTCTTGGCGGTGGTGCCGAGGCTGCCATCTGCGCTTGTGGCGTAGGCGGCTTCAACGCTATGCACGCACTGTCAACCCGTAACGACGATCCCGAGCACGCCTCACGTCCGTTCAGCGCCAGCCGCGACGGCTTCATCATGGGCGAGGGTGCCGGCTGCCTCATCCTTGAGGAGCTGGAGCACGCTAAGGCTCGTGGCGCCAAGATTTACGCCGAGATGGTGGGCGAGGGCATGAGCGCCGACGCTTACCACATTACCGCCTCACACCCCGAGGGTCTGGGTGCTAAGCTCGTGATGCAGCGCGCCCTTGAGGACGCTGGCTTGAAGCCCGAGGATATCGACTACATCAACGTTCACGGCACCAGCACACACGTGGGCGACATCTCTGAGGCTAAGGCCATCAAGGATGTGTTTGGCGATGCTGCTTTCAAGCTGAACATCAGCTCTACCAAGTCGATGACCGGCCACCTGCTGGGTGCTGCTGGCGCTGTAGAGGCTATGGTAGCTGTGCTTTCAGTAAAGAACGACATTGTGCCTCCCACCATCAACCACGAAGAGGGCGACAACGACGAGGAGATCGACTACAACCTCAACTTCACCTTCAACAAGGCACAGAAGCGCGAGGTGCGCGCTGCCATCAGCAACACCTTCGGCTTTGGTGGTCACAACGCATGTGTAGCATTTAAGAAATATGCTGAATAATATCATTGACCGTATAAAGCTCCCCTTCCGCAAGGAAAAGGAGCTTTATTTGTCTTTATACAACATCATTGGCTTCTATCCCCACGACATTGCGCTGTATAAGTTGGCACTTATGCACAAAAGTATGTTTAAGCGCAACGCCAAAGGCAAACCAGTGAACAACGAGCGCCTCGAATTTTTAGGCGACGCCATCCTTGATGCCGCTGTCGGCGACATCGTATATCGTCATTTCCCTGGCAAACGCGAGGGCTTCCTCACCAATACCCGTTCAAAGCTGGTGCAGCGCGACACCTTGAACCGCTTGGCACAGGAGATGGGCATCACACAGCTCATCCTGTCAAACGGACGTGCCGCCTCGCACAACTCGTATATGGGCGGCAACGCCTTTGAGGCATTGGTAGGCGCCATCTACCTTGACCGTGGTTACGACGCCTGCATGCGGTTCATACAGAAGCGCATACTGGCGCAAATGATTAACATTGATAAGGTGGCATATAAGGAGGTGAACTTCAAGAGCAAGCTGATAGAGTGGACACAGAAGAACCGCGTGCAACTTGAATTTGTGCTCACCGACCAGCATAAAGATAAAAACAGCAGCCCCGTGTTTAGCTATCGCGTAGTGATAGAAGGGCAGGAGGGCTGCGAGGCCACTGGCTATAGCAAGAAAGAAAGTCAGCAGCTGGCCTCGAAGCGCACACTGGAGAAACTAAAGAAGCAGCCATCGTTCCTCGATGCCGTGTTTACAGCCAAGACAAACCGCACGAAGATGGAGGAGGAGCCTGTTGAAACCGTGCCCTCTACCGATCAGCCCGACGATTTCTTTACCGCAAAAGCAGAACTCACCGAAACAGCCGTTGAGGTGAGCACCAACATAAAGGAACAGGGTAGGGAAGAGAAAGGCCGTAAAAAACGCCCACAGCGCCATTCGCCTATGTATGCTGACAACTATGCAGCACAGGTAGAGAAAGGCGCTCAGAACGCAAAAGAAAGCCTTTCTGGCCTTCCTGACGTCGGCAACGATGATGATGACAACGCTGAAGACAACGAGTTTGACCTCAGCCACATCACTCATCGCGACAAATCGCGCGAAGATATTATTGCCGAGGCTGAACGTATGGCGTTTGAGTCTATGAGTTGACAATAAGTTGACGAGTTAACAAGTTGACGAGCTGTTTGCTTTGTTATTGACACTTCTAACACCAAACGACTCAGATAACATTGTGTGGTTTTAGCACGAATTATTATTATGCTCGCAATGCTTTGCATTGCTTGCGGTCTTTAAACATTAATGTCCATTAATTATCCATTAATTATCATTAATACGCGCTTCGCGCGGTTTTATTGATGTTTAATTAATGTTCAATTAATGGACATTAATGTTGAAAATAAACGCGCGAAGCGCGGAGATTGTTTGTAAAATCCAAAATAATATTATTTGAGCCCATCGATATTGATAAGCGTTGGTAGCAGCTCGTCTACTTGTTAACTCGTCAACTTGTCAACTAAAAAATAGAGGGTAACAGCGAAACAAGCTGTTACCCTCTTTTTATTATGCTAACCTTATTTGATAGGCGCTTCGCGTATTCAAAGGTTTTACGCGAAGCGCATTATCCTAAAACAATCTTATATACTACTAAAATCCTTAATTAGTTGCGACCATAGCCGGGGTTCTGCTCCAGCTTCTGGTTAGCCTCAAGCACTGAGTAGTGGATGGGGAAGCGGTTCAGGTTCTTGTTATTGGTAGCCTTATGATCCCACCAGTCTTCAGTTACGTAAGCATCCCAGCGTACGAGGTCGGTACGACGACGGCCCTCACCTACAAACTCCATCATCCACTCGTCAAGCATACGATACTTGTCGAGGTTGGCTACAGTAACGGGGTCGGGGTCGTTGCCACCCTCAAAGTAGCGTTTACGCACGTGGTTGATTAGATCAGCAGCACCCTGTTTGTCGCCCAGACGCATCTTGCACTCTGCCCACATATAATAAACCTCGGCCAGACGAATGATAGGAATGTCAGGGTTGAACATGAGCTTCTTATCGGTCTGATTAGGACGCGGACTAACCTTATACAAACGAATACCAGAGTTCTCCTCTGCAGTACCGATGTTCGACTCCAGATCGTTTACGCTTGTATACTGGAAGTTACCATTAGCATCCTTATATCTCGGGTTGTTTACGCGTGAGAAGTAAGCCACCTGGTCAACCTCGTTGATAATCTGTCCTTTATATTCGCGTGAGCCCATGCACACCCACTCGGGGTTCAAGGGGTTTTGTTGCAGACCTACTACGAACATGCCTTTATACTTACCATCGCCAAGATATACATAGTTTTGTTTGCGAATATCCTGGTCGTTGAACTTAGAGTAGATACGGCCCAGCTTGGTAGTGTAAGGACGGCCTGTGGGGTCGAGACCTGGCGTCAAAGCTATACCATTGTTTGAACCTGAGTCTTCCAAGCCACCAAGGTAGTTACGGAAGTTGTAGGGCACCATGCGCGACCAGTGCATACCATCTGATTCAAGCTTAGCGTGCTCACTGGGTACACTCCAGATAATCTCAGGACTGGTTTCGTTGTTAAAGCCAAACACATTGGTCCAGTCGGGATCGATGTCATACTTGCCATACTTGCCTTCAATGATGTCTTTGCAAATGTCGGCACACTCTTGCCACTTCTCCTGGCGGATATATGAAGGAGCATTGAAGTATTGCTGAGCCTTCATGGTAGCAATGGCAGCAGCGTTGATAGCACCTGTTTCCTTAGCGCCAAGCTCTGTTTTTACAGGCACGTTAGGCAGCGCCTCAGTGAGCAGCGAGTCGATAAACTCGAAGGTGCGCACATCGGTAGAGCGAGGCTTAATATCGCTCTGTGTAGTGGTGTAGAGAGGCATGCCACCAAACATATCAAGACCTCTGAGGTAGAAGTAGCTTACCAAGCCTTGCAGCTGAGAGAGCATAGCATCACGAGTGCCCTCAGGGAAGCCCAACTTGTTGAAGTCGACAGTGCTCAAATCCTCAAGAGCGTCCCATGCGAGAGCGGTACCCATCTGCGACAGTTTCCAACCTTCATCAATGAAGCCCATATCCTCGGCATACTCATGGTGGTGTATCTTCTGATATTTAGCACCATCGTACCAGTCGCTACCGCGTGTAGGCTGGATAAACTCGTCAGTACCCAATTCTTGCAAC
The DNA here is from genome assembly GCA_934230965.1 of uncultured Prevotella sp. Classification (GTDB taxonomy): domain Bacteria; phylum Bacteroidota; class Bacteroidia; order Bacteroidales; family Bacteroidaceae; genus Prevotella. The sequence continues at coordinate 1,194 of CAKQFW010000001.1, read as the reverse complement.
AGCCACATATTATCATCGTGACCAGCAAACCAGCGCCAGTGTGTGAAGGGGCGTGCGTAGCGCTGGTACACAGCCTCTTGACTTGTATAGAAGGTCTCAGGGGTTACCTGAGAATAAAAATCGGGATCGATGTTACAAGAAGTGAGCGCAGTAGCGGCCACTACACCTCCCAGTATCGATTTCAATATATTATTCGTTTTCATATTGTCAAATATAATAGGTTAGAAATTAAACTGCATACCGAAGGTCCATGTACGAACTGTAGGATAATAGTCGCTCCAGAATTTCTCTGTACCCTGATCCCAGCCAGTGATGTTCACTTCAGGATTCATACCGCTGTAGCCAGTGATGGTGCATACGTTACCACAGGTAGCCCAGAGACGTATCTTGTTAATCATGTTATTGGTAAGCTTCTTCATATTGAACGTATAACCCAGTGTGATAGCGTCAATCTTCAAGAAGGTACCATCCTCAAGATAGTAGTCGCAAATCTGCTTCTCACCCTTGATGTGGTTAAACTTGGTATAAGCAGCCTTCAGCACGTTGTTGTTGCCACGACCCTGAATACCAAAGTACATGTTAGCAGTATTCATCACGTCGAAGTCAATCCATGAGCGCATGTTGATGCCCAAATCCCAGTTCTTGTAGGTAAAGGTGTTGTTCCATGCAGCGATGAGCTTCGGAGTATAGTTGCCTATGTAACGTTTGTCGAGCTCGGTCTTCTGGGTTGCAGGAATGACGTTGTCGTCCTTGTCGTAGAGTAAGAAGTTGCCTTCGTCGTCGAAACCAGCAAACTTCCAGATGAAGAACGAACCAATGGTTGAGCCTTCCTCGATACGAGCAGCATCACCAGGAGTACCAGGAGCGGGGAAGCCGTTGCCATTAAAGTAAGTGTTGTTACCCCACAGTGTCTTAATCTTACCACTGTTGTGGCTCAGGTTCAGGTTCGAGTTCCAGGTAAAGTCCTTGGTCTTAACGGGTGTGCCACCCACTTCAAACTCCCAACCCTTAATCTGCATCTTACCAATGTTCTGCCACTGTGTGCCCTGTGTATAAGGAGGCTGCGGCACGTTCACGCTATAAAGCAGGTTGTCGATGTTACGGATAAAGTAGTCGAACTTACCATAGAGACGACCGCCAAACAGAGAGTAGTCGATACCGAAGTTCCATTCCTTCTTCTCCTCCCATCCCAGA